>NZ_JBFUKO010000245.1:0-7620 GCF_056400805.1 Aminobacter sp. P4_H6_2 | reverse complement strand
GTCTCGATGGCGCCATCAAGGATGCCTGCGTGGCGGAGCAAATTCGCCACGCCGCGCCGCGCGATACGCACCGTTTCGGCCGTCGACGTGCCGCCGCCGCCAAGCTCCGTGGTGACGAAGACCTTGCCCATGTCCTCGGCGGCAGTGTCGTACATGCCGACCGTGTCGATCTCCAGCATCCTCATCGACCACGGCGCCGAGAAAGCTTCGACCGCCGCAAACGCCGCCTTTTCCTGCGCCTTGTTTGGCAGTACATGCGCCGCGCACCAGGGCAGGAAGTCGAGCGTCTTGCCGCCGGAATGGAAGTCCAGCACCAGGTCCGCGCGGGGAAGCAATTCACGCTGGAAATAATCCGCGATCTTCTGCGTCACCGTTCCATCGGGCCTGCCGGGGAAAGAGCGGTTCATGTTGCCCTTGTCAATCGGCGATGTGCGCGTCGCGGTCCTGAAGGCCGGGTAGTTCATCGCGGGCACGATGATCACTGTGCCCGAGACGTCTTTCGGGTCGAGACGTCGCGCCAGGTCGAACAGCGCCAGCGGGCCCTCGTATTCGTCGCCATGGTTGCCGCCCGTCAGCAACGCGGTCGGACCCGCACCCTTCCTGACGACGCAGATCGGGATCATCACCGAGCCCCACGCTGAATCGTCACGGCTGTACGGCAGGCGCAGATGGCCGTGCTGGACGCCGTCGCGGTCGAAATCGACGCTGGGCGAGATCGGCGAAGGCCGCATGTCAGTTGTCATGATCAGTCCTTCACCACCAGCTTGCGCGGCACGTTGGCCAGGCACTCGACGCCGGTTTCGGTGATCAGGATCGATTCGGTGATTTCCAGCCCCATCGTCTCGAGCCACAGGCCGGTCATGAAATGGAAGGTCATGCCGGGCTTCAATTCGGTCTTGTCGCCGGGGCGCAGGCTCATCGTCCGCTCGCCCCAATCCGGCGGATAGGAAAGACCGATCGGATAGCCGGTCCGGTTGTCCTTGGTGATCCCATACTTCTTCAGGACCGCGAAGAAAGCGTTGGCGATGTCCTCGCAGGCGTTGCCAGGCCTGGCTGCCGCCAGTCCTGCATCCATGCCTTCGAGGGTCGCCTTTTCGGCATCGAGGAAGGCCTGCGTCGGCTTGCCGAGGAAGACGGTTCGGGATAGGGGCACATGATAGCGGTTGTAGCAGCCGGCAATCTCGAAGAACGTGCCTTCGCCTGATTTCATCGGCCTGTCGTCCCAGGTGAGGTGCGGCGCCGAGGCATCCTCTCCGGACGGCAGCAGCGGCACGATCGCCGGATAGTCGCCGCCGAACTCCGGCGTGCCGCGAATGCCGGCATCGTAGATTTCGGCGACCAGATCGCATTTGCGCAGGCCCACCTGCGCCTTCTCAACGATGCGCGCATGCATTGCCTCGACGATGCGGGCTGCGTTGCGCATGTAGTCGATCTCGGTCGGGCTTTTCACCGCGCGCTGCCAATTGACCAGCGCCGTGGCGTCGACGAAGCGCGCATTCGGGAGATGTCTTTGCAGCGAAGCGAAGGCCGCGGCGGAGAAATAATAATTGTCCATCTCGACGCCGATGGTGAGCTTGTCCCAACCGCGATCGGCAATGACCTTGGACAGGTAGTCCATCGGGTGGCGCTCGATCGACTGCACATAGTGGTCGGCGTAGCCGACGATGTTGTCTGCCGAGAGATAAGCGGTGCGCTTTGCGCCATTGGCGTCCTGGCCGCGGCCATACCAGACCGGCTCGCCGTCCGGCGGTACCAGAACAGCCTGGTGGACGTAGAACGACCAGCCGTCGTAGCCAGTAAGCCACGCCATGTTCGAGGGATCCGAGCAGATCAGCAGATCGACACCCTTGGCCTGCATGGCGCGCCGGGACTTGGCCAGCCGCTCGTCATATTCCGCGCGGGTGAATTTCAGATTGGGCTGCATTTCCTTAAAATCCTGCTTGTTGGGCCCTCTTTCTGGGCCGGGTAGAATTCAGCTTTCGAACGTCGTTCCGGCGCCGGCCACTCTGGCGCGATCCCGCGCCAGAGTGGCGATCGCGGTGTCCTGCACGCCGGTCCCGGTCAGATCGGCGATGGTGATGTCGCTAGGCGCGCGGCGTCCTGGCCTCGCGCCCGCGATTATCTGGCCAAGTTCGGTGATATCGGCCTCGGCTCCGACAAGTCGGGCAAGAACCGCGTGATGCAGTTCGCCCAGCCGGCGCGTCTGCCTTGCGCTGTCGGCGACGTAGAGATCGACCATTCCGATCAATGCGGGCGCCAGCTCGTTCTTGTGTTCGGCGTCCGACCCCATCGCGGTGATATGCTGGCCAGGTTCTACGAAACCCGCGCGGATCAGCGGCTCGGTTGACGGCGTGGTCGTGACGATGATGTCCGAACCGGCGACGGCCTTTGCCGCATCAGGTTCGGCGCGCACGGCGATGCTAAGCTGCTCGCGCAGCGTGCCCGCCAGCCGATCCGCCTTGGCGGCGTCGCGCGCCCAGATGCGGACTTCGGCGATCGGTCGCACGAGCATCAACGCTTCAAGTTGCAACACGGCCTGAACGCCGGCGCCGAAAATCGTCGCAACGGATGCGTTGGGCCGCGCCAGATATTTCGCTGCCACCGCGCCGGCTGCAGCGGTGCGGATATCGGTCAGATAGCCATTGTCCAGCAGCAGCGCCTCGACCAGACCGGTCTTGGCCGACAACAGGACCATCATGCCGTTGACGCTGGGCAGTCCAATCTTCGGGTTGTCGAAGAAGCCGGGGCTGATCTTGATGGCGAAGGCATCGATGCCCGGCACATAGGCGGTCTTCACGTCGACTTCGCCGCGGTACTCGGGAATGTCGAGCCGCAGGATCGGCGGCATGGCGACGGCAAGCGTCGCCAGCGCGCGGAAGGCGTTTTCCACGCAGGCCACCGCGTCGTGATCCAGTTTGACGATCTGGCGCAGGTCCGCCTCGGTGAGGATGGTCATCGAATTCATGTCGCGTGCTCCTGGGGGTGCGAGAAGTCCATCTGCTCGAAACGGGTCCGCTCGCCGTTGATCACCTGCCTGTGCAGCGTCATGTCGATGTTGCGGCCGGAGACCAGGGCGATCATCGGTCCGCTTGACCGCACCTTGCCGGCAAGGATCGCCGCCACGCCCACGGCGCCGGCGCCTTCCACGACCTCTCGCTCCTGCTCGTAAAGATGCCGGATGCCGGCCGCGATTTCGGATTCGGTCAGCAGCACGACATCGTCGAGCAAGTCGCAACACATCGCGAATGTCACGCGATTGTTGAGGCCGACGCCGCCGCCGAGCGAATCCGCCAGCGTCGGCAGTTCCTCGACCGGCAGGGGCCGGCCGTTGTCGAGGCTCGCCTTCATCGCCGCGCCGCGCGCCATTGACACACCGATCACCCGTGTAGAGGGGTTTGTTCCCTTGACCGACGCGGCGACGCCGGACGCGAGCCCACCGCCAGAAAGCTGCACCAGAACAGTTGCAGCGTCAGGCACGGCCTGCATCATCTCCAGCCCGAGCGTGCCTTGACCGGCGACGATGTGCGGATGGTCGAAAGGCGGCAGCATGACCAGCCGCTCTTCAGCCACCAGCCGCTCGACCTCCTGCTGGGCGTCGTCCTGGCTGTCGCCGACGATGCGCACATCCGCGCCGAGCCGCTTGATTTCATCCACCTTGTTGCCGGGCACCAGCCGCGACATGCAGATGACGGCCCGGACCCCTTCCAGCCTTGCGGCATGGGCCAGCGCGCGGCCGTGATTGCCGGTCGAGGCGGCGACGACGCCGCGGCGCTTGTCGGCGTCGCTCAGTTGGGCGACCGCGTTCGACGCGCCGCGCAGCTTGAAGCTGCCGGTGGTCTGCCGATGCTCGAGCTTGAGATGCACCGGCACGCCCGCAATCGCACTCAACGAGGTCGACAGCACGGTCGGCGTCCGCTCGATCCTACCGGCGATGCGTTCGGCCGCGGCACGGATATCCGCAAGCGTCACGCTCATGCGGCACGCAGCGGCAGCGTGAATAACCGGCCGAACGCGGGATGCGCGGAATCGTCGGCCGTCAGGCGCAGGCATTGCCAGGCGGTCGCTTGGTTGCTGCTGACGGCGGGCCGGCCGATCGCCGCTTCGATGGCGGGCATGGCGAGCGCGGCGCGTAGCGCCGTGCACGATATGAACAGCGCGTCCGACTGGCTTGCGGTCGCGTCACGCGCCAGGTCCGCCAGAGCTTGAGGTGGAATGCGCGCCATCTCGCGGTCGTCGTCGAAGCCGAGGCAGGTGAAGCGGTCGATCTCGAAGCCGTGGCGGCTGAAATAGGTGGCCATCGGCCGGCTGGTCTCAACCGTGTAGGGGGTGAGGATGCTGATGCGGCGTGCGCCCAGCGCCTTCAACCMGGCGATCGCGGCAAGCGGCGGCGTCACCACCGGCACGCCGGGCTTGGCCGCGCGGATCGCCACTTCGATCTCGGCGTCGCCGATGACGACAGAGGCCGAGGTGCAGGAGTAGCAGATCGCCTCAAGGGTTTCGTCCGGCAGGATGAGCGCGGCGCCAGCCGTTAGCGCCGGCTGCATCTTGCGCAGGTTTTCCGGCGTCGTCGGGTTGGCATAGGGGATTCGCGCGACATAGACGCCGGTTCGCTCGCTCGCCACCATGCGGCGGAAGTCCGGCTCGGTCGTGTGGTCGGTCGCGAGGATGATCAGGCCGACGCGCTTCGGCAGCGGCCGATCGTCCAGCGCCGGCCGCGTCGGGTGAAGATCGATCTGCACATTTGGTTGCATAGGTGCGTTCATCTCTCGATCCGTCCGTAATGGTGTTCCAGCCAGCGCAGCAGCATGACGGCGACGAGGCTGATCGCCAGGAAGAACGCGCCGACCAGCGTGATCGGCTCGATGTAGCGATAGTAGGTGTTCGCGACGCTTTTCGCCTGGTTCATCAGTTCCAGCACGGTGATGGCCGAGAGCAGCGGCGTCTCCTTGAACATGGCGATGAAGTAGTTGGCGAGCGCCGGGATCATCGGCGGGATCGCCTGCGGCATGATGATCCGCGTCCAGGTCTGCCGGTTGCTGAGATTGCAGGCCTTGGCGGCCTCCCACTGGCCGCGCGGCACATTGTCAATGCCGGCGCGATAGACCTCGGCCGTATAGGTGCCGTAGTGCAGCCCGAGCCCGATCACGCCAGCCAGCAACGGCGGCAGCAGGATGCCGATGTCCGGCAGCACGTAGAAGATGAAATAGAGCTGCACCAAAAGCGGCGTGCCGCGGATGAACTCGGCGAAGAAGCCCACGCTGCGCGCAACGATGCGGTTTTCCGAACGCCGGCCGAGCGCGATGCCAAGGCCGACCACGGCTGACAACACCGAGCCCAGCAATGTGGCGAGGATGGTGATCTTCACGCCCTGGATGAGGGTGGGCATGATTTCCCAGACGAATTTCCAGTCCCACTCCATCAGGTGCGCACTCCGTCTAGGCCGCGCGCCATCCGCCGTTCAAGGGCGCGGATGGAGAAGGCGATGATCATGGCGAAGGCGAAATACAGAACCAGGATGGTGGCGAACGGGAACAGCGTGTTGCCGGTCTGCGCGCGCACGATATTGGCCTGGAAGGTCATGTCGGATAGCGAGATCAGCGACACCACCGATGTCGCCTTCAGCAGCTCGATCGCGTTGTTGCCGAAGGTCGGCAGCATCACCAGCAGCGCCTGCGGCAGGATGACCTTGCTCATGCATTGCCAGCGGCTGAGATTGAGCGCGATGCAGGCCTCGTACTGTTCCCAGCCGACTGACTGGATGGCGCCGCGCACCACCTCCGCCGCATAGGCGCCGACATTGAGGCCGAGCGCCAGTACGCCCGCCTGCAACGGCGTCAGCGATACGCCTGCGAACGGCAGCACGAAATAGGCGAAGAACAACTGCACGAAGATGGATGTGCCGCGAAAGAACTCGATATAGGCCGTCGCCAGCCATCTGATCGCGAAGACACGCGAAATCCGCCCCAGTCCGGCAACAAACGCCATCACCAACGCGAGTGCTGAGCCCATCACAGTGAGCTGCACCGTGACGACTGCGCCTTGCAGGATCAGGCTGAGATATCCGGACCAGTCGGCCATGGGTTCTTGAAGTATCCATTCGATCGTTAGACCAGGGCTTCGGGGATAACCTCCTTCTCCCGGTTCACGGGTCCGAAGGACGGAGCGAGACAAGCGGCTCGATCCCGGTCGATGCCGGTAGGCAGATGAGGGGCGGAGCTAGGCACTCAGAACTTGCCGCCGCCCCTCATCGGGCCGTTCGGGCCACCTTCTCCCCGTGAACGGGGAGAAGGAAAATCGCTCGTCACTGCGCCGGGGCGCACAGCTTCTCCGTCGATGTCGACATCGCAGCCGCAGCCGAGAAGCCGTAGGGTTCGATGATCTTGGCGAATTCGCCCGATTCCTTCAGCTTGGCGAGTTCGACATTGAAGGCGTCGCGCAGTGCTTCGTCGCCTTTCTTGAAGGCCGCGCCGTCGCAATAGACCGGCGCGCCGACGACCGGCGCCACGACTTCCAGATTCGGATCAGCGGCCTTTTTGACCAGGTCGTTGATGGACAGCACCGGCAACGAATAGGCGTCGATGCGGCCATCCTGCACCATCTTCAGGCCGCTCTGGCCGTCCGGCACCACAACCACGCGGTCACGCGGGACGCCGGCTTCGAGTGCCAACTTTTCCTCGGTGCCGCCGCCCGGCGCGCCAACCGTGGCGGTCGCATCCTTGGCGAGGTCCTCGTAAGACTTGAAGCCTTTCGGGTTGCCCTTCTTCACCAGCAGCGCCTCGGCGTCGCAGAGAACCGGCTCGGAATAGGCGACTGCGGCGCAGCGCTCAGGCTTCATGAACAGGCCGGCGGTGACGACGTCGTGACGGCCGGCCTGCAGGCCCGGGATCATCGCGCCATATTCGGAGATCGACGCGACGATTTCCGGCACGCCGAGCTTGCCGAAGATGACGCGGGCGACATCAGGCGCTGCGCCCGACACTTTGCCGTCGGCGGCCACGGCCGTGAAGGGCGGCTCGTTGGCGATGGCGACACGGGCGAAGCCTTGTGCCCTCAACTGCTCGAGCTTGGCGTTGTCCTGTGCCGACGACGGCAGGGACAGGGCGAACGCGGCACCGAGCGCCATTGCGCCGACGCTGGCGAAAACCGCTATTTTTTTCATTGCTCCCAACTCCTTTGGTTATACGGTCTTACGGCAAAGGCGCATGCCCATGCCGCGACATTACAGTCAGACACGATGCCCGGCAGCGATGATCTTTCGCAGGAAAGTTTGCGTTCGCTCCTGCTTGGGATTGCGGAAAATCTCATCCGGCTTGCCCTCCTCGACGATCCTGCCGCGATCGAAGAACAGGATTCGGTCGGCGAAGTCATGGGCGAAGCCCATTTCGTGCGTGACCAGAAGCATGGTCATGTCGGTCTCCTCGCACAGCTTCCAAAGGACGTTGAGCACCTCTTCGACCAGTTCGGGATCGAGCGCGGACGTCACCTCGTCGAACAGCATGATCCTGGGTTGGAGCGCGAGCGCCCGGGCTATCGCCACCCGCTGCTTCTGGCCGCCGGAGAGCTGCGCGGGCATGGCCTTCGCCTTCTCCGCCATGCCGACCATGTCGAGTAGTTCCATCG
>NZ_JBFUKO010000244.1:0-7646 GCF_056400805.1 Aminobacter sp. P4_H6_2 | reverse complement strand
CCTCGATGACGCGGTCATGGCGCCTTCCATCGACCCGATCACCACGTTGGTGACGGGCGGGTCGGGCAAGGTCACGCAGGCGGTCTTCGTCGACGGGCGTTTGTCCATGCGTTTCGGCGAGGTCGCTGGCATCGACATGAAGGCAGCGCAGAAGCGTGCGCAAACGCAGTTCGACGGACTCATTGCGAAGTATCCAGAGCGCAGCTGGGGCAATCCGCCGGTGTCGGAAATCTTTCCGCCCAGCTATCCGATCGAGGTCAACACCAATGGCTGAAGCTGAAAAAGCCGTGCTTGAGGTCCGCAACCTCAAGGTGGAATTCCCAGGCCGCCGCGGCATCGCGACAGCGCTTTCTGATGTCAGCTTGTCGATACGTCCGGGCGAAATCCTCGGTGTCGTCGGGGAGTCCGGTGCTGGCAAGTCGATGACGGGGCTCGCGGTGCTGGGGCTGCTCGAACGGCCCGGCCGTATTGCAGGCGGCGAAATCTGGCTCGGCGAACGCCGGATCGATACGCTCGGCGACCGCGAGATGGAGAAAATTCGTGGCCGCGAGATAGGTGCTATTTTCCAGGACCCACTGACCTCGCTCAATCCGCTGTTCACGGTTGGCGCGCAGCTGACAGAGACCATCCGGCTCCACCTCGGCATGAGTAAGGCGGAGGCCAAAGCGCGGGCGATTTCGCTGTTGAAGGACGTCGGCATTCCGTCGCCCGAGGAGCGTATCAACCAGTACCCGCATCAGTTTTCCGGCGGTATGCGGCAACGTGTGGTGATCGCACTTGCGCTTGCCGCCTCGCCGAAACTGATCATCGCGGACGAGCCGACGACCGCCCTCGACGTTTCGATCCAGGCGCAGATCACGTCACTTTTGCGCAAGCTGTGCAAGGAAAAGCAGACTGCCGTCATGCTGGTGACGCACGACATGGGCGTCATCGCCGAAACCGCGGACAGGATCGCCGTGATGTATGCCGGCCGCCTCGTCGAGGTCGGGCAGGTTGAACAAGTGCTGCATGCCCCCCAGCACCCGTACACACGTGGTCTCATGGCGTCGATCCCGGCTCTTGGCGCACGTGTGGAGCGCCTTAACCAAATCGACGGGTCTATGCCGCGGCTCGACGCGATCCCAGAAGGCTGCGCCTTCGGCCCACGCTGCAAGGAAGCTGGACCGCGTTGCAGGCGTGAACGGCCGAGCCTGCTTCCGGCGGGCTCCGGAGCCAGCGCGTGCTGGATGAATGCTGGAGGAACCGCATGACAGCCATGTCCGCACAGAAGAACTCGGCGCTCAGCGTTGACCGTCTGGTCAAGACGTTCGACGTGTCGGCGCCATGGCTCAATCGCGTGATCGAGCGCAAGCCGCGGCAGTATCTCCAAGCCGTCAATGATATCAGCTTCGAGGTTCCAAGGGGCGGCTGCCTGAGCCTGGTCGGCGAAAGCGGTTGCGGCAAGTCGACCGTCGCGCGCCTTGTGACAGGGTTGTACAAGCCAAACAGCGGCGAGGTGAGTTTCGCGCTGGACCATGATGGGCAGCCCCTATCGGCCCAGATGATCTTCCAGGACCCGTATGCGTCGCTCAACCCGCGCTGGCGGGTGAAGAACATCATCGCCGAGCCGATCCGCGAATTGAAGTTGCGAAACTCCGCAACCGAGGTCAACGAGCGGGTAGTGGAGTTGCTGAAGACGGTCGGCCTGTCCGCATCGGATGGCGAGAAGTTTCCGCATGAATTCTCAGGCGGGCAGCGCCAGCGAATCTCGATAGCGCGCGCTCTGGCAAGCGAGCCACGCTTCCTGGTCTGCGACGAGCCGACCTCGGCGCTCGACGTGTCGGTGCAAGCCCAGGTGCTCAACCTCATGCGTCGTCTGCAGGACGAGTTCGGGCTGACCTATCTGTTCATCAGCCACGACCTGAGCGTGGTTCGGCACATGTCCGACCGCATCGCTGTGATGTATCTCGGGCGCATCGTTGAGGAAGGCGAGACGGAGGAGCTTTTCGCGCAGCCACGCCATCCCTATACGCAGCTTCTGCTGCAAACGATCCCCAACATTGTAAGTCCTAACAGGGATCGCGAAATTGCCGGCGGCGAGGTGCCAAGTCCTCTCAAGCCGCCGTCAGGCTGCCCGTTCCATCCGCGATGCCCCATCGCCACGGCACTGTGCTCGAGCGAACTTCCTGAAGTGCGCACGCTCGCCAGCAGAACGCGCGTGGCCTGCCACATGGTGCGAGACGAATGATGTTGCCGCGGGCCGAACTATGCCAGCGCGGCCCGCAAATCGTGGGATATGTCGCGCACTTCCCGCAAGTCGAGTTCCGTTTCGACGTGCTCGAGATGATGTTCCATCAGCGCCGCGGCGTTCTTGAAGTTGCCCTTGGCAATCTCCTCGACGATTTCATCATGCTCGTCCGGTCCGCAGTTGAAACGGGCCGTGTTGCGATAGACGGCGGTAATCAGGGAGGTGCGCGAGATCAGGTCGCGCATCATTCCGAACAGAAAATCGGAGCCGGAAATCTCCGCGAGCAAAAGATGGAAACCGCCGGACAGCTTTATGATGTCGGTGGTGACGTCCTTGGCGCTGGCGGTCCGTTCCTGGGCAACATGGCTGCGCAGGCGCGCGACATCGGCCTTCGAGATCGAGGTTCCGATACGTTCGACGACGCAGGCTTCAACCGCACGGCGAACGGCGAATACGTCCCTGGCCTCGTCGACAGACGGCTGGCAAACGAAAGCGCCACGGTTGGGGATGATTGTCACCAGCCCTTCGCGCTCAAGCGCAGTCAGGGCCTGGCGGATGCGCGCGCGGCTGACATCGAAAATAGCAGCCAGTTGGCCCTCTTTCAGCTGGACGCCCGGACGCAGACGGCGCTCTGCAATCGAAAGCCATACCTTTTCGACAATCTGCTGTGTCGAAACGCTCGCCTGTTCGGTCATGAAACTATGCCCCCACCAAGGCCGACATTCGCCATAGATAACAAAAAGTCAACATTCGCATAGATTACCCCAATCGCGTTTTGCTGACAATTACGTATCAGATTGTGTACCAACAAATCGGAACTGAGAGAACGAATGGAGTTCGACTTTACGAAACTGGAGATGGAAAGCCGCTATCGCCTGCTTACCAATTTCATTGGTCCACGGCCGATCGCGCTTGTCACCACCCGCTCAGTCACAGGGCGAAGCAATGCCGCGCCGATGAGCTTCTTCAATGTCTTTTCGCACGAGCCGCCCATTGTGGTGCTCGGTATCCAGCCACGCGCATCGGGTGAGGAAAAAGACACGGTCGCCAACATCAGGAGAACCGGAGAGTTCGCGGTAGGCATGGTCGACATGGCCCTGTCGCAGCAGATGCTCGTTTGCGGCCTGGGGTTCGAAAGCGACGTCGACGAACTCGAGATCGCCGGGCTTCCTACGGCCAAGGGTGCACAGATCGATGTCGACTACGTCGCCAATGCGCCTTGTTCCTTCGAATGTCGCGTGGAGCGGCTGATCGAGTTCCCGCGTCGCGTGCTCGTGCTGGGTGAAGTGGTCCACATGCATGTTCGCCGCGACTGTCTCGACGAGGCCGGGCGCTACGTCAATCCAGAGGTCTACCAGCCGATCGCTCGGCTGCATGCAGACAATTACATCACTTCCGATCGTCAGTTCGTGCTCAAGGCGCCGACGATTGTGGATGTGTTGAAGGCCACCGAGAGCGGCGAATAGGATTTACCAACGTGCATATTCGACTGATCAATCCAAATTCAACCGCTTCCATGACCAACCAGGTGCTGGAAAGCGCGCTACGTGTTGCGAATGTGGGAACGCGCGTCACCGCGGTAAACCCGACCAGGTCGCCTGTCAGCATCGAGGGCAGTGTCGATGAGGCGGTGGCAGTTCCGGATATGTTGGTCGAGATCCGCAAGGGCGAAGAGCTGGGCGTCGATGCCTATGTGATTGCCTGTTTCGACGATCCTGGCCTCCACGCTGCCCGCGAAATGGCCAAGGGGCCAGTCATCGGCATTTGCCAGGCAGCCGTTCAGGTTGCCATGACGATCAGCCGCCGCTTTTCGGTGATCACCACACTTCCGCGTTCGGTACCAATCATTGAAGACATCGTCCAGGCCTATGGCGCCGGGCATCATTGCCGCGCCGTGCATGCGATCGACCTGCCAGTGCTTGGTTTGGAAGAGGACCCGGAAACCGCCGAGCGCCTGCTGATCGAAGTGATCGAGCGCTCAAAGGTCGAAGATCGCGCAGAAACGATCATTCTGGGCTGTGCCGGAATGTCGAGCCTGTGCGAGCGCCTGGCCAAGGCAACCGGCGTTCCGGTGATCGACGGGGTGACGGCAGCGCTGAAGATTGCCGAGGCGCTTGTCGGCGCCGGCTACTCCACCTCGAAGGTCAACGCTTATGATTATCCGCGCCAGAAGGAAGCGCCGGGCGCAGTCGTAGAGTCGCGACGCCTAGCGATGAACAGCTAGGATCGACCGGGAATTGGTCCGCCTGGTGACCACGCGGACCAATTAGCGTGGAGCCTTGCAGGCTCCGATTTCAGACGGCTGGAGGCGCGGGCGGCACGACTGCCTCGTCAAATGTCCGGCTCAGCTGTCCCCAGCCGGGGCTATGCATATGCGCCTGCAAGCCCGCCCGCCCGACCAATGCCTGGGCTTCGCGCTCGCCGAAATCGAGCGCCTGGTCGACATCCGTCGTCAGCACCTTGCCGCCCTCCATCAGGATCTTGCCATCAACGATGACTGTCTCGACGTCGGCGCCAAGGACCTGGTGAGCGAGGCGATGGATCACCATCCAGTTGGGCGTCAGGTGCGGCTGGCGCATGTTGATGATGGCGATGTCCGCCTTCTTGCCAACTTCCAGCGAGCCTATCTCGTGTGCCATGCCCAGAGCCTTGGCCGCATCGATGGTGATCATCTCGAAAAGCTTGCCAGGCGGCAGCAGGTAGCGGTCGTGATTGGCCAGCAGGTGCTGGGTGTACTGCGCCAAGCGCGCTGTCTGGAACAGGTCAAAGTGACGGCTGGGGGACACGCCATCCGTGGTGATGGCCACCGGAACGCCCCTGGCGATCATGTTCAGAATAGGCGTGGCACGGCCGGGAGGGGCATGGGTAACGAAGGTGCCGGTCTCGGCGAGGATATCGATCTCCTGATGCGAGATGCCCCAGCAATGCTGAAGGTGCACGTCAGGGCCCAGGATAGCATTTTCCTTGTCCTGGAAGGCCATACGGATCTGTCCGGCAAAGGCGTCGGAATGGATGCGCACGCCCCATTTCCGCGCCGTCTCGCGCACCCGCCGCGCCTGCATGCGGTCGTCAGCTGTCAGCTTGACCGCCTGGTCAGGCGTCGACATGTTCGACGGGTCGAGCGAGGGCACGATGGTGAAAGGCGTAATGAATACCTTGATGCGTCCATCGGCGCTGCCGTCCAATTCCTGGATCGTCGCCTCGGCGCCCTCGATCATTTCCTCGAACGAGACGTGCCGCCGCACCGGACTTCCGGTTTCCCACCGCGTCACCGCATGCGGCCACGGCAGGCCGGCCGGACCCACGCAGATGACTTCCCTCAAGCCTATCTCGCTGTAGGCCTTGGCGTGGTTGCTGGCAAAGACCGGATCGTCGCTTCTTGGCATGGACGAGATGATGCTGACGCCAGTGGTAACGCCGGCGCGCAAGCGCTCGAGACCCGACACCAGTCCATCTGCGTACCAGTAATCGCGCGTCGTGTAGTGATGGTAGGTTGGCGTTACGATCCGCATCCACATTGAGTTGGTGTCCGCTGCGATGCTGCGGATGAGCACATGACCGGCATGCCCGTGGGCGTCGATCAGCCCGGGAATGATGAGTTTGCCGCGGCAATCCATCACCTTCTTGTCTTGATGCCTGGGCTGGAGATCGCTGCTGGCACCAATGTCGACAATCCTGTCGCCTGAAATGGCGATTGCCCCATCTTCGATGATGCGTCTGTCGGGATCCACAGTGACAATGGTTGCGTGGAGCAGTAGCAGGTCGTTCAAGCGATTTCCTCCCATTGTGCCGGCCCGCATCGCAAATGCGGCCGCAGACGAGCTGGCGGACGGCAAAAGGCCGCGCACAGCTGCCGACCATTTTGCTACCGATGTCGGCAATTTGCGTCAACAATATTGTTGACAATCTTTCCATTCGTTACGATGCTGCAGGCTAGGAAGCGTGATCCCTGGGAGGTAAAATGGCTCGCTTGAAAAAACTCATTCTTGGTGCAATGGCAGCAGTCGCCATGGCGGGGCCAGTCAGTGCGGAAACTCTGCGTTGGGGTGGTCGCGCCGACATCTATTCGCTTGATCCGGACTCAATCGCTTCGACATTCAACCTGTCGTTCCTCAACCATATCTATGAGGGTCTGGTCCGCTACGACGCCAACTTCAAGATCGAGCCGGCGCTGGCGACCGAGTGGAAGCTCATCGACAACAAGGTCTGGCGCTTCACCCTGCGCCAGGGCGTCAAGTTCCACAACGGCGCGGACTTCACCGCCGACGACGTGATCGCCTCGCTCAGCCGCGTCACCGATCCGACCTCGCCGCTGCGCGGCAACATCCCGCTCTACGTCAGCAGCAAGAAGGTCGACGACTACACCGTCGACGTCGAGGTCTCGGCGCCGACGTCGCTGTTCCTCAATGACATGACGAACATCTTCATGTTCAGCGCGAAATGGCTGAAGGACAACAACTCCGAAAAGCCGACCGCCGTCGACACCAAGACGGAGGGCTACGCGACCCACAACACAAACGGCACAGGCCCATTCAAGCTGGAGAGCCGCGTGGCCGACAGCAAGACTGTGCTGCTCGTCAACGACCTCTGGTGGGACGAGAAGAAGCACAATCTAGATCGCATCGAATACATGCCGATCGCCTCGGCCGCGACGCGCGTCGCAGCGCTGCTGTCCGGTGAAGTCGATCTGGTCGATTCCGCACCGATCCAGGACCTTCCCCGTCTTGAAAGCTCGCCGGGTCTTTCGGTGATGAAGAAGCAGGAGTTCCGCACGGTCTTCCTCGGCTTCAATCGCAATGAGAAGCTGGAGGACGGACGCGCCAATCCGTTCAACGACGTGCGTGTTCGTGAGGCCGTGGAAGCGGCGATCGACCGCGACCTGATCAACGCCAAGGTGATGCGCGGGCTTGCCCGTCCGTCCGGCTCGCTGATCGCCCCTGAGATCGCCGGCTACGCCAAATCGCTCGACACCTACAGCAAGGCCGATCCTGAACGCGCCAAAAAGCTGCTCGCCGAGGCTGGCCAGGAAGGTCTCAAGTTCACCTACATGTGCTCCAACGACGAGAGTATCAACGAGGAGGACTTCTGCGTTGGCATCGCCAACATGCTGAAGCGCGCGGGCTTCGACGTCTCGATCGACATCGCGCCGCGCGCTATCCAGTCGCCGAAGCGCACGCAAGGCAAGGCCGACATGTTCAACCTGAGCTGGGCCAACGAGCCGACGCTCGACGCCTATTCGATCCTGGCCCAGGTGCTCTCCACCAAGAACGACAAGGTGGGCGTGTCGAACTACGGCGGATGGTCCTATCCGGAGCTGGACAAGCTGGTTGCACAGTCGGTGCAGGAGCCTGATAGCGCCAAGCGCCTGCAGCTCGAGGAAGCGGCCCTCAAGATCTCCAAGGACGATACGATCTTGATC
>NZ_JBFUKO010000243.1:0-7659 GCF_056400805.1 Aminobacter sp. P4_H6_2 | reverse complement strand
GCCGAGCTGTGCAGTGCAGCCCTGTATCTTATCGACAATCCGGACGCTTCCGTCACTGACTTGATGACTTCCCCAGGTGAATGGGAGCGCATCAAGGACGATCCCGAACTGCGCCTGGCCTGCAAGGTGCGCGGTCCCGATCTGCCCACTGGCGGCAGCATCGACGACGACTGGGCCTCCATCGTCAACGCCTACGAGACGGGGCGTGGCGGCTTTCGCATGCGTGCCACGTGGCAGCAGGAAGACCAGGGCAGGGGCACCTGGAACCTCGTCGTCACCGAAATTCCCTATGGCGTGCAGAAGTCGCGGCTGATCGAAAAGATCGCCGAGCTCTTGATCGCCCGTAAATTGCCGCTGCTTGAGGATATCCGCGACGAGAGTGCCGAAGACATCCGTGTCGTTCTGGTGCCCAAGAGCCGTACTGTCGATCCGGGCCTGTTGATGGAATCGCTGTTCAAGCTCACCGAGCTCGAAAGCCGCTTCCCGCTCAACATGAACGTGCTGTCGCGCGGCAAGGTGCCGAACGTGCTGTCGCTCAAGAGCGTGCTGCGCGAATGGCTGGATCACCGCCGCGAGGTGCTGGTTCGCCGCTCGAAGTTCCGTCTCGGCGAGATTGAAAAGCGCCTTGAAATCCTTGGCGGCTACCTGATCGCCTACCTCAATATCGATGAGGTGATCCGTATCATCCGCGAGGAGGATGAGCCCAAGCGCACAATGATGGCGCGCTGGGGCCTGACGGACAATCAGGCCGAAGCCATCCTCAACATGCGCCTGCGGGCGTTGCGCAAGCTCGAAGAGTTCGAAATCCGCAAGGAATTCGACGCGCTGAGCACTGAAAAGAGCCAGATCGAAGCGTTGCTGGCGTCAGACGCCAAGCAGTGGGCGACCATCAAGTGGGAAGTGAGCGAGGTCCGCAGGCACTATGGTCCCGACACCAAGCTTGGCCGTCGCCGCACCGTTTTCGCCGAAGCGCCCGACCACGACCTGACCGATATCGCGCACGCCATGATCGAGAAGGAGCCGGTGACGGTTGTCGTCTCGGAAAAGGGCTGGCTGCGGGCGATGAAGGGCCATCTCGCCGACTATTCGCTGCTCACCTTCAAGGAAGGCGACAGCCTCAAGCTCGCTTTCCACGCCCAGACCACCGACAAGATCCTGGTCTTCACCACTGGCGGCAAGTTCTACACCATCGGTGCCGATCGCTTGCCGGGCGGGCGTGGCCATGGCGAACCGATCCGTATCATCGTCGATATGGACAATGATCAGGACATCGTCACCGCCTTTGTCCATGAGCCCAAGCGCAAGCTGCTGCTCGTCTCCCATGAGGGCAATGGTTTTGTCGTTGTCGAAGAAGAGGTCGTCGCCAACACCCGCAAGGGCAAGCAGGTGATGAACGTCAAGTCGCCCGACGAAGCCAAGCGCTGCATACCGCTTGTGGGCGACCATCTCGCCATCGTCGGCGAAAACCGCAAGATGCTGGTCTTCCCGCTTGAGCAGATCCCCGAGATGACGCGCGGCAAGGGCGTCAGGCTGCAGAAGTACAAGGACGGCGGCGTGCTCGACATGAAGCCCTTCACGATGGAAAACGGTCTCAGCTGGCTGGACTCAGCCGAACGCACCTTCACCCGGTCACGCGAGGAGTTGCTCGAATGGATCGGCACGCGTGCCACAGCTGGACGGATGGTGCCCAAGGGTTTTCCGCGCACTGGACGCTTTGGCTAAGGGCGAAAAAATGACGCATTGAGCGGGTGCGGTGCGGCAAAGTTTTCGTGCGCGGCACCGCAATAGCCTCTATGATCTCCTCATCGGCTGCGAAGCTCGCGCCGGGCGTTAACACGGGTCCAATGCAGGGCCGAGGAGATCTAGGCCTTTGAATGTGACCAATCCCCGCAAACCGGAGCGAGAGCCGAGGCTGTTCGGCCCGTCCCAGCCCATGCGTGCAGCCTTGGTGCCGCCGCTTTCGGCGGCGCGCTGGCTGCTGGTGCTGATCGTTGCGGCGGGAATCTATTTCTTTCACGGCTTCCTGGTGCCGGTGCTGGCAGCACTGGTCATCGCCTTTGCCAGTTGGCCGCTCTATCGCCGGCTTTTGACGGCGGTCGATGGCAACAGGACCATTGGCGCCACGCTGGCGCTGCTGTTCATCATCGCCTTCCTCGTCGTGCCGATTTCCTTTGCCGCGACCTACACCGTTAACGAGATCCGCGAATGGGTCGGCTGGGCATTGGAGACCAATCGTCATGGCGCGCCGACGCCGGGTTGGATATTGAACCTTCCAGTCGTCGGCGATTGGCTGAACGAGCAGTGGGCGCGTTATGTCGGCCATCCCGGCGCGATCGGCGAACTGATCCAGCTCGTCAGCGGCGCCAATATCGGCACCATCTATCGCGGCGTGCTTGCCGCCGGTGGCAGCGCCTTCGGCATCATTCTGACGCTGCTGTTCATGCTGATCGCCTTGTTTTTCACCTACCGTGATGGCGAATCCTTCGTCGCCCAGCTCGACGGGCTGGGTGAACGCATCTTTCCGATGCGCTGGGAGCGCATTTCGCGCGTTGTCCCCGCGACGATCAGCGCCACCGTCACCGGCATGACGCTGATCGCGATTGGCGAAGGCGTGGTGCTCGGCGTCGCCTATTGGCTCGCCGGCGTGCCGTCGCCGGTGACGCTTGGCGTCATTACCGGCTTCATGGCGCTGATCCCCGGTGGCGCGCCATTGTCGTTCAGCCTGGTCTCAGTCTATCTGATCGCCAGCGGCTCGCCGATTGCCGGCATCGCCCTGTTCGCCTGGGGCTCGATCGAACTCTTCATCGTCGACAARACGYTGCGCCCSAARCTSGTCGGCGGGCCGATCAARYTGCCSTTCCTGCCAACCTTCTTCGGCCTCATCGGCGGCGTCAAGACGATGGGCTTTCTAGGCCTGTTCATCGGCCCYGTGCTGATGGCGCTSYTGGTCGCCATCTGGCGCGAGTGGATTCGCGAGATCGAGCTAAACGACGAGGCGGCTATGATCGGTGCCAATGTGCTAGCCGAGGGCGATAGCACGCGCACCATCGAGGCTTCCCGAGAGGACCTGCCGTCCAAGCGAACAAAGGCCGGTTAGGGCGCTCACACGGCCTGTTGGACGGCGGCACTTGCCCGACGTCTGCGGCCTTCAGCAAGCTGCCAGGCCGAGTGGGCGACGAGCGTGGCGATGAGGATCGCTCCGCCGATCAGGCTGTTGCGCGTCGGCACCTCGGCGAAGATCATCCACACCCAGATCGGCGCTAGCACCGTCTCGAGCAGGTAGAACATCGCGACTTCTGGCCCGGAGATGTATTTCGGGCCGTTGGCGAGGCAGAAGAACGAGATCGGCATGATCACTGCGCCGTTGAAGATGATCCACCACGGCGCTTCGACCTTGAAGCCCGTCTTGGAAACCATGAAGGCGGCGACCAGGCAGGGCAGCAAAACGCCGACAAGCGCCGTGAAGCCCATGTCCTTGCCGCTTGAGCGCGAAATTGTGATGGCCGAGGCGATGCAGAAGGCCGAGCATACGGCCATCAGGTCGCCGAACAGATGGCCGGTGCCGATCGAGCTTCCAACGATGATCAGCACGCCCCCGACCATAGCCAGCATGGCAAGCATGGTTGCCGGTCGTGGCCTTTCCCTGAGGAATACCCATGACAGCACCGCCGCAAACACGGTGTTGAAGGCCAGGATGAACACCAGATTGGCTGTCGAGGTGTTGTAGACGGCAGTGATGAAGGCGATCGAGCCGAGGCCGTAGAGACCGGCGACCACAAGGCCTGCCCGGCCTGGAATGAGTTGCGGTGCGTTACGGCTGAACGAGCGCCAGACCAGCCAGATGACGATCGCCGCGACGAACGTCACCCCGCTTCGCATCAACAGGATCGACCAGTTGTTGCCGTCGGCAAGCTTGATCAGCGGAATGTCGACGGTCAGCGCCAGCCCGCCGAGTCCGGTCAGCAACAGTCCCTTGGAGTGGTTCGATTGAGTGTTTGCCACGATTTCCCTGCCAGATGGTCGAYGGCAGCGTGGAAAACGGGCCGGACATGCTCAAATGTTGCCTTCGAAACGCTCCCAGCCCTTCATGCCGAGATGTTCCTGCGGTGTGAAGCGTACCTTATAGTTCATCTTGCGCGAACCGTTGACCCAGTAGCCAAGATAGACGTGGGGCAGGCCCATGGCGCGCGCGCGGGCAATATGGTCGAGGATCATGTAAGTGCCAAGCGACCGCTCGTCCATTTCCGGATTGTAGTAGGAATAAACCATCGACAGCCCGTCCGACATCTTGTCGGTCAGTGCCACCGCCATCAGTTCGCCCTGGCCCTGGCCGGTGATGAAGGTGTCGGGGCCGCGCCGGCGGTATTCGATCACCTTGGTATCGACATGGGTGTCTTCGACCATCATGGCGTAGTCGAGCACGGTCATGTCGGACATGCCGCCCTTGCGGTGGCGCGCGTCGAGATAGGAGCGGAACAGCGAGTATTGCTCGGTCGAGGGTTCTGCGTCGTGCATGGCGCCGACGAGGTCGGAGTTGCGCTCGACCACCCGGCGCATGTTGCGCGTGGCCTTGAATTCCTGAGCCAGGATGCGGACGGAGACGCAGGCCCTGCAGGTTTCGCAGGCCGGCCGGTAGGCGATGTTCTGAGAACGCCGGAAGCCGCCCTGGGTCAACAGGTCGTTCATCTCAGGCGCCTTGTCACCCACAAGGTGAGTGAAGACTTTCCGCTCGAACTGCCCCTCAAGATAGGGGCAGGGGGACGGCGCCGTCAGGAAGAATTGCGGAGAATGGGTCGGATGCTGCGTCATCGAGCGTCAGGAAGACTCCCAATCAATGTTCCCTAGCTTGGCGCTACCGGCGAAAAATTCAACATGAATATGAAGGCAGGTGGATTCTTTGCCTTCACATTTTGCCGCAACTGCCCGTTTTGACTCGCCGAATGGCAATTTTAGCTGTCGCTGCGGCTGACCACGGTGCCGAGCAGCAGGTCGTGCAGCGCGCGCTTGCGGTCGGAAAACAGCGTCACCAGCAGCACCAGCGGAGTCAAAACCACGTTACCGGCCCAAAACAGGACCGAGTGAACGACCGCGAGAAGACCATCGATCGGCTTGCCGTCGAGGCGGTCGAGCCGGATACCCATTATGCGCATGCCGGTTGTCGCCTGGTTGGGCCCGCCGAGCGTCGACCAGATATAGAGCAGTGCCACCGCGGGGAACAGGATGCCAAACAGCGCCCAGCCGAGGCCGAGCGTCAGGATGCCGAGAAGCAGGATGATGATGGCGAAGGGGATCATCAAAAGACCGACGATCAGATAGTCGATCAGGAAAGCCAGGATGCGGCGCGTGCGAACACCGTCATAGGCGCGCGTATCCTCAAGCCTGTTGGTGATGATTTCGCCGTCCAGAACGCGTGCGGTCATAATATCCTCAATGGCGAGCGAAATTGCCCGCGCGCCAATTCAAATGGGGAAATTGGACGCAGATTTCAAGATTCAGGCTTGTCGAGACTTGCCGAAAGACGTCCCACGGCAGTTCGCAATTCCGGCAGATGGTCGGTCACGACTGCCCAGACAATGGGATCCGCGATCTTGTGATATTCGTGCCGTAGCACGTTGCCGATGTCTGTTTCCAGGGAACTTCAGGGGCGTGGTCGAGCAACTCGTCCGGCAGATGCCGCGCAGCTTCCGAGATGATCTCGATACCGCGTTGGACACCATGCTTCAAAGGCCAGTCGTCCTGGAAATCCTGCAGCGTCTTGCCGGCAGTTGCAGCCTCGATGCCGTCAAGCGCATCAAGGATTTCCGCCAAAATAGGGCCGACCTTAAGTCCTGCCGTCAGAACACACGAATGGCGGACCGTTCGATGTCGTCCTTCAACTGCGGGTGCAGGCTGTCGCGCGTTGTAAGGTCCACGTCGACGGCCATTGCCTCTTCCAGCAACTGTTTGATCCCGACAAGGTCGACCAGCGAGAAGCGACGTCCCGCGTCATAGTCGATGAAAAGGTCGAGATCGCTGTCTTGAGACTGCTCGTTGCGTGCCGTCGAGTCGAACAGGTAAAGCGAGGTCGCGCCCATGCTGCGAATTGCATCGGCGTTCTGTTGAAGTCTCCTGACTGCTCCGACCTGTTCATGCCATTCACAATACAGCAACTGCTGGACATGTTGTAGGCAGGCAACTCAGCCCTTCAGCATCTGCGCCACTTCCGGCGCGAAATAGGTCAGGATGCCGTCGCAGCCGGCGCGTTTAAAGGCGAGCAGGCTCTCCAGCATCGCCTTTTCGCCATCGATCCAGCCATTGGCGCCGGCTGCCTTGATCATCGAATATTCGCCCGACACCTGATAGGCGAAGGTAGGCACGCGGAATTCTTCCTTCAACCTGTGAATGATGTCGAGATAGGGCAGGCCGGGCTTGACCATCAGCATGTCGGCGCCCTCGGCGAGATCCTGTTCGGCCTCGMGGATGCATTCGTCGGAGTTCGCGTGGTCGATGTAGTAAGTCTTCTTGTCGCCCTTGAGCAGTCCCTGCGTGCCGATCGCCTCGCGATAGGGGCCATAGAAGGCTGAAGCGAACTTTGTCGCATAAGACATGATTGCCACGTCCTGGAAGCCATTGTCGTCGAGCGCGTCGCGGATGGCGCCGATGCGGCCGTCCATCATGTCGGATGGCGCGATGATGTCGGAACCTGCCGCTGCCTGAAGCACAGCTGCCGCGGCCACCTGGGCGACCGTCTCGTCATTGACGATGATGCCGTCGCGCAGGATGCCGTCATGGCCGTGGCTGGTGAACGGGTCGAGCGCGACATCGGTGATGACGCCGATCTCGGGAACCGCCGCCTTGATGGCGCGGGTGGCGCGGTTGATGATGTTGTCGGGCTCGAGGATATGCGCGCCCGTTTGGTCGCGCAGACCCATGTCGACATTGGGGAAGGTGGCAAGGGCCGGAATGCCAAGCTTTGCCGCGCGTTCCGCTTCCCTGACGGCGAGATCGACCGACATGCGAAACACGCCTGGCATCGCTGGAATGTCTTCCTTCCGGTTCTCGCCATCGATGATGAAGATCGGCCAGATCAGATCATCGACGCTCAGGCGGTTCTCCTGCACCAGGCGGCGCGACCAGTCGGCCTTGCGCATGCGGCGCAGGCGGCGGCTGCCAGTGATCTCGTCGACGCTGCGAGCGCCGGCTGCCTTGGCTGGGGTGAACTTGTTCATCGGTCGTCTCCGGTAATTGTGCAGTTTTTAGCATGCTGGTTTGCCCAACACCAAGATGCAGGATGAGACCTGCGGCATTGACGCACCCCGGCACTCMACATTAGCTCTGCACACTCAGCTTGAATGTGAGGGATTCCAGTGGACTTCGACTTTGGCGGCGACGACGAAATCCGCTTCGAGCGCTCCGGAGCGGCCGGCATCGTCACGCTGACGCGGCCGCAGGCGCTGAACGCGCTGACCCACAAGATGGTTTTGGCGCTGTCTCGGGCGCTCACCGCATGGCAGGTGGATAGCGACGTGGCACTGGTCGTCGTCAAGGCCGAGGGTAGGGCGTTTTGTGCCGGCGGCGATATCTTGCAGGTCTATGACGCCGGCCGCCTCGGCAACCCACCTGTCGATTTCTTTGCCGACGAATACCGGTTGAACGCCCAGATCGCGCGGTTTCCCAAAC
>NZ_JBFUKO010000242.1:0-7677 GCF_056400805.1 Aminobacter sp. P4_H6_2 | reverse complement strand
ATTCAGCCCCTCGCGATAATGCCGAGATAGCGTTCGAGGCGATCGATGAAGGCTTCCTCGGCTTTCATCGGGCCCCAAGGCTTGATCGCGCCGGTCAGGCGCGGCGGCTTGAGATCACCTGGTGGCAAGCACTCGACGGCTGCGTGCGGACCGAAAAGCGCTTTTGCCTCGGCCACCAGCATCCTGTTGTCCATGTCCTTGACCTGGCGGGCGTAGAGCGRCATCAACTCCAGATCGGGAATGCCTGCCGCCTTGAAGATCTGGATGTCGATCTCGCGCTTGACCTCGCCGATGGCGCGATGCGCGAGCTTGTCGACAAACTTCAACGCCGAGCCGGTCAGCTTGGCTTTAATAGCCAGACGTAGGATCTGGAGCTGGATGCGGTCGACCATCGGGCGCGTGCCATCGCCGGTAAGATATTCGTGTCCGTCGTGCAGCAGGAAGTAGCCTGCGAGGGTAGTGTCGCCGGTCTCGTTGAACAGGCCGTCGGCACCCATGACGCTGTGCTGACCGACGGAATAAGCTGGGCAGCGATAGATGGCGTTGAACCTCGCCATCTTCGAAAGACCGGCGGCCATCGCCGCAAAGTCGATGTCGGCGACCATCACGTTGGCCAAGTCCATTGCCGAGCCGTCGGGCCGAAAGGCTGGAACCGCAATAGGAAGGTGACGGACGGCTGCGGTCACTGGGCCACCTTCTTCAGGGTTGCGGTGATTGCCAGGGCCGCGGCGACCTTGAGGCTTATGTCCTTGCGCGAGCGCGGATGCAGCGGAAGGCGATTGAGGTAATCGCGCAGCTTGTCGAGGCAACGTTCGCGCTGGCCCGGCCATGGGTCGAGGAGATAGGATCCGCGCGCCGTGCAATAGTGCCCCCAGGTCTGGAAGAGCGCCTGCGTCTCGGCGGTACCAGCAGGCAGCGGCAACCGATTGGGAAGCGGCGACACTGCCTTGGCCACCAGCTCGGCCATACGGTCGGGCTCGGGCGTGATCTGGCGTGTGCCGCGTTCATTGGCCAGCTGCTCGGCCTGCCTGTGATGCTCGGTGATCTCGGCCGAGGTGAAGCCTTCACGGATCAGGTCGCGGAAGGTTGGGCCGCCATTGCCAAGGGCAGTGACCTCCAACATCGTCTCGGCCATCTGGCTGGCGCGTGGATGCGGGGTTTCATCCATCTCGGGGAAGATGGCGCGAATCTGTGACGACGGGCGAAACTCAGCGTGCATGGCTGGTGGCCTCCTTTAATAGTTTGATTTTCCTGATGAGGACGCCGGGACGGCTAGCTTCGGCCAGCGAGCGGACGGACCTGGCGTCCACGGCTTCGATGTCGAGCGGGTCGCCATCGGCGAAATGGATACGGAACGTCAGCATCACAGCAACCCCACGACGAAAGCAGCGATGAGAAGGATGGCGCAGGTGACTGCGAGGCCAGCGATCATTGCGCAGATGGACTGTGCAGGGCTGCGCCGCATCGAGCGCTTGCCTCGGAGGTCATAATCTCCACACTGGCGTGAACTGTGAGGGAGTCGGACCTGTGCCGAGAAGTGAAGAAGAAATGGAAGAGTTGATCGGGCGCCAGTTTGCCCTTGAAGCGATGCTGACACATCTGATCTGGAGTTGGGCGAAAGAGCAGCCTCATCCCCCGTCGGCCCTTGCCGGCTATTTGCGACCGATAGAGGAAGGGATGGAGCGATTTGCGGCCAGTCATTCTCCAGACAACGCTTCCATGCGGGCTGCACGTCAGGCTGTTCGCGACATTGCGAAAGAGCTGGAGAGGACGCTAYACGAAGCAGCCTTGCGCCGTTCAAGCGACAAAGGTCCGGTGCAGTAGCTACGTCGGAACTCGGTGAGCCGCGCATCATCACAGCGCCCCAAGAACAAAAGCGCTGACCAGCAGGATGGCGCAGGTCACTGCCAGGCCAACGAATTCCTCGGCCATCGACAGCCGGCGGGCCGGTGTCTGAGGTGCCAAGCGCTTGCACCTGCTATCGAAATCGCCAAGATGTCGTGAGCTGACGGGGAGGATTTCCAGATGAAGGGCGTTTTGATAGGCGCGGCGGCGCTCGTAGCGGCTTGGGCCGTCGAGGCGCGTGCAGACAATAGCTCGATGATCGCGTTCGATCTTGGCGACGTGATCGGCTCGGAGAAAGCTTGCGGCCTTTCCTTCGATCAGGAGGCGATTGCCAGGTTTGTCGAGACGAAGGTGCCCTCTTCCGATCTTCGCTTCACGGATAGGATGGGCAAGTCTGCGCGCATCATGGRGAGCCGAATTGACAAATTCGGATCTTCGCAGAAGACCGCCCATTGTGTGCAGGTCAGGCGAATTGCCGAAACTTATGGCTTTGTGAAGTGACAAGCGACGCTCCATCGACTAATGCGATGGGCAATTGAAAGCACAGCTTTTATTCTAATGCAAGTGGCACTTTCATTGCTCTAGCCTGTTTTTAGATTCGACAGCGCGGATAAAAGAATCAATTATAGAACGGAGAGAGAACAGACGGGGCAGGGAATGAGCATACCAACGACGGGCGAGCCGCTACTGGGGCAAGTGCTGTCTATCGCAATCGAATGCGGAGACTGTGGCCGACACCGCTGGTGGAAGCCCAAGCAGATTTACCGGACCGGCGCGACGGCGACGACACCTGTGAGAGAGCTGGCATCACGTCTTGCGTGCAGTGAATGCATTGAGAACGGCGAAGAAGGCCGCAATCTGTCAATTCAAGCCGCATTCTCTACGGATTTGAACCGGGCGAGAGCCGATGCCTATATGCTCAATAACCGAGAAGTTCCCGGTAAGGGATTACTCGATGCATGGCCTTCATCTCGTACGGGTTGAAGGTCATTTCAATCGGCGGGTTATATTGCTTGCAAACAATCTCGGAGGCCGTTCGCCTCACGAGCCGCTTGATGTAGGCCTTTCCGACAGTCTCGTCGCCCTTCGGGAACATCTCGATTACCACATCGTCCCCAGCGACAGGCGCCCTTCCACCACAATACAGTAAATCTGCGGGTTCATAGCGCGGGATCATACTCTCACCTATCACATGGACGGCAAAGACATTGCGGATCCTGGCAATCCCAGCGGGGCGCCGAGCATAACCAACGATTTGGCCATTAAGGGCAAAATCGCCATCGTCGCCGCCAACTGATACACCCAGTATCTCGACATCCTCCGGCCCCATGTCGACCGGTGCGGGATCGGTGACGCGTTCGATCTCTGAAAGATCCTGCTGCTTACCGACATAGCGGAGCTCGCCACGGTTCGCGGCCAAGGGGTCGATTTCAAGGAAGGTAGCCACCTTCCGCAGATTCTCCATTGTCAGATCATTCTCGTCGCGCTCCCATTGCCCGACAGCGGCAGTCGACACCCCGGCCACCTCCGCCACCTGGCGCAGCACATATCCGCGCTGCTTCCTGGCTTGCCTCAGGACTGATCCAACACTTCTTTCCATGGCTATGTTTTGATGAAACATGGGCCTACTCGTCTATGAAAGAGTGACTTGCATAAAAATGAAAGCTGTGCTTTTAATTTGGTCATGTCACAGCTCGCACCTTTACCGACGGATGAGATCGTTGCTGCCGCAGGCGGGCCGAGCGCGCTTGCACGCAAGCTCGGGATAAAGCCTCAAGGGATTTCCCAGTGGCGACGCGTCCCTCCTGAGCGGGTTTTAGAGGTTGAGCGCGTCACTGGTATTTCGCGATACCAGATCCGACCCGACATCTATGGCGACGATCCAAGTGATTTCGACGGCCCCTCGCCCGCCGTCGCGGCCGGTCTCGATCGTCCCCACGGCGAGGCCGGCCACCCCTTCACCGGAGCGGACGCATGATCCGCATCGTCACCAATACCCTGAGAGAGAGGGCGGTCAGGTACGGCTCGCAAGGCCCCCTGCACCTTTTGAGGCACGGCCGTTGCAAGGCGTCCGTAGGAGCGATCCTCGCCGCCCGTTTGAACGGCGCCCGGCAGGCCTTTGAACCTGTCGGGCCGCCTGGCTCCAGTCCTTGATGAGTATGTGACGCGGGTTTTCATGCCCACGATCTGACACCTCTCAGCCATTTCCCGCCACGGGAAAACACGCCGGGCTTTCCCGGCGCGGGAAAGTTTTTGCCTTTTTGGAGCCGACAATGCCCGCCAATGCAGATCTTCGCTTCTACCGTATCAAGGCCGCGCAACGCGATTTGATCGCCATGGCCGGCGGGGTGGAACGCGCAGCTGATATCACGTCCTTTTCCAAGAGCGCGGTTGGCCGTTGGAACCATGCCGCCGACCACGACCTGATGCCGATCTCCGCCGTGCTGGCCCTTGAGGCCGAATGCGGCGTGCCGCTGGTCACCTCGGCCATGGCCGACCTGAATGGACGCCGCCTTGCAGATTCGGACGCCGTGCAGGTCGCGACTGGCAATATCTTGGCACGCCACGCGGAGACTTGCCGGCATGCAGCCGAGCTGATGGCCACCGGTGCGGCATCGTTCGCCGACGGCAAGCTGACGCCCGCCGAAGCCGCCGAGATGGATCGCGCTGCCTCGCGTATGGAGCAAGGACTTTCTGAACTGCGCAAGACGCTCGCCGGTGCGCGAGCAACTGGCCTCTCGATCGTCGAGGGAGGCGCAAAGTGACCTGGTCTGCTGAAGCGCTCGACCTGTTGAAATCGCTGGTCGACGCCGGCTTGAGCGCCGGCCAGATCGCCACACGCATGAGCATTTCACGCAGCGCGGTGGTCGGTAAGATCCATCGTGCCGGTGGGGCACTGGGCAAGCTTGCTCGGCCTGCCGGCTTTCAGCGTACTAAGACCGTGAAGGTCGAAAAACCGGCCCCTGCACCCAAGTCGGTCAAGCCGGCGCCGGCACGCCTGCGTGTTTCGGCGCCTCCCATTGCGATGGTTCAGCCAGAGCCCGTCGTGCGGCGCAAGGCTGTCGACATCATCGTCGTGCCAATGACGTTCGCGCGTGCATCGGCTGAGAGCCGCTGCCTTTTCTACGCCGCTGACCCGTATTCGCCGGCAAGCACCGAAATGCTGGTCTGCGGCTGCAAGCGCATGATCAACCTGCGCAACAAGCCCTATTGCACCGATCATCTTTTCGCCGAGACCGAAAAGGCCTCGGCAGCATGACGAACGTCACGGCCGCCCCCACCCTGCGCGCCGATGCCTATGAGCCGGCTCTTGTCGATTTCGAGGTCTTCGCGATGTTTCTCGAGGCGCGCCGGATCGCGCGGTCCAAGACCGAGTTGCGGGTGGCCAAAGAGGCAAGGGTCGAGCTCGACGACGTTCGCCGCGCAGCGCGTGGCCGCAACCCGGGTGCATATCAGTTCTTCGCCCTTTGCGACTGGATCGGCGAAGAGCCCACGATCTTCCTAAAAAAAGCAGGGCGCCATGGCTGAGCGGCTCGCACAGTTCGAATATCGCGCCCTCGGCCGGTTGGCCCGCCAGAAGCTTGAGGCTGACGGCCGCGGCTGGCGCATCAACGCATCAGAGATCGGCGTCACCTCGTCCGACCTGTCGCGCCTTTCCAACGGCCAATCGGTCTCAGCAGCCAAGGTCATTGCTGTCTGTGACTGGCTGAAGGTCTCGTTCCGAGCCTTTTACGCCCCTGCAACTGCAGCGATCCAACTGCGTGAAACACCCGAAATGTTTCACGGGAAGAGCACTGAAACAGAGAGGCGCGCATGAGACCGCATTTGAAATCACCACCTGCGGGACCTGCCTTCGGCACTCCCGACAGCATCATCCCTGCCCGGTTATTTGCGCTCGCACCTGCCATGCAGGCGGAAGGCGTCCTGTTGCTGTTCGAGATGGGTCAGTCGATGCGCCAGGTACAGGCGCGCACCGGCCTTTCCTCCGGCGCGATCAATCACCTGATCCGCAACACCAAGCCTTTTGCACGCACCGACGACAGGAGCGAACCTTGCTAGTCATGAGCAGCGATTGTCTTCATCCGGTCAAGCAGTGTCGCGTTGTAAGCGGGCCCATCGGCACCCGAATGCACTCGCCGATGACAGTTCGGACAAAGTGCGATCACGAACCTGGGATCATCCGGGCCGCCGTCACTGGCGCGTCGAATATGATGTGGCTCGAGGTATGGTTTGCCATCTGGCCTGAGGAACGGCGCAGGTTGCTCGCACCCCTGGCAATGGCCTTTCGCTCTCGCCAAAACATAGGCCTTCACTTGAGCAGAGCGCGTGTAGATGTTCCTATTTGTCGTGCCGCCCGGGGCGGACGGCGCCGCGGCTTCCATTGCCAGCTTTCGCAAGGCTTCCAGATCGTCGGCCGGGGTCGGCGACGCGTCAACGCTTTCGACGATGTCTTCCAGTTGCCTAAGCTCAAAAACTATCGCCTTTCGARGCGTGTCTTGGCTGTCTCGAGACTCCTCCCAGTGCCACCCTTGGCAGACCAATTCACCCAAGAAGGTGATGGTTCGAGCTGGGTATTCCTTCTCGAAGAGAAGCAGGCTTTTGCCGTTCTCAACGTGATTTGCGATGGCCTTGTTGCCGCGGATCATCTGCATGTCGCCGACCTGGCCTTCGCCAAAATATTCAATCAGCCCATCGGCATGGAAGCGGTCGTCGTACCCGAATTCTTCACCTCGTTTGCCCGACATGATGAAAATGACGTTGTGGTCACTGGGCGTGATGATGCCACCCTGCATTTGACCGCCGTACAGTTTGTGAATGTCAGCGCGTCGATTGTACTTGTGACCGCGCACAAAGCCCCAACTCATCTTCGAAATGTCTCCCCTAAGCAGAAGAATAAGAGCTGCTTCGTAAACTCAGCGCAAGTGCGGAGGGTTGCCGCATGAGCGCGGAGCAACGTGAGGCACAGGCAGCCGCCATTTCCAGCAAGTCGGACCGGGACCGCATCCGTGGCCGCGCCGGCGGCAACCGCGCCATGGTCGACGCCATCCGCAAGATCTTGCGTGAATATGACCAAGGCCGGGGTGCATCCGCCTGCATGGCCGATATTCGCAAGACCTTCGGTCAAAAGGGTGCGGCATGAGCGCGGCCGTCGATGAGTTCGTTGAACGTGCACGGGCAGTGTCGATCGAGGCTGTGGCCAAGCGGCTCAACCTTACCTTTCGCAAGTCGGGCCATGAGCACCCCCAGCCCTGCCCCGCATGTGGCGGCAAGGACTGCTTTGCCTTCAACACCAAGAAGAACAAATGGAATTGCCGAGCCGGGGGCGTTGGCGGCCAAGACGCCATCGGCATGGCCGCGCATACCCTCGGCCTCGACGTCAAGCGTCGCGACGGTTTCCTCGAGGCGTGCTCGACCGTGACGGGCGWAGGCATTCCCGAGGGCGGCGAGCGCGAGAGCGAGGAAGATCGGGCTGCGCGCCTCGAACGCCTTGACCGGCTGAAGATCGACAATGAACAGGCCACCGCGCGAACAGAGCAGGCTCAGGCTGAGTTTCGCGAGCGTGAGCGCAAGAAGGCACGCGGCATCTATGAAGCGGCCGAGCCGATCATGATGCACGGCATCGGACTCCGGTACCTCGCCAATCGCGGTTGCGGCATTCCGAGCAAGTGGCTGCGTTTCTCGGCCAACCAGCCCTATTGGCATGGCGAAGACGATCGCGGCCAGTTGCAGGCGCTGCATACCGGTCCAGCCATGGTGGCACCATTCATCGACGCAGCCGGCGTCGTCATCGGCTGTCACATCACCTGGATCGATCTCGGCCTCGCCCCGAAG
>NZ_JBFUKO010000241.1:0-7715 GCF_056400805.1 Aminobacter sp. P4_H6_2 | reverse complement strand
GTACTGATTACGGTGGCGGCGCTAAGGCCGAGACTTGCCAGCCGCTGGGTCGAAAACTCGATGTAGATGGTCTCGTCCTGGGTGCCCAGGAACTCGACCTTGCCTATGTTGTCGAGACGCAACAGGCGGTTGCGGGCCTCGTATGCCCAGTCTCGAACCTCGCGGTCACTGAAATCAGCAGAGGTGAAAGCGTAGATGATGCCGAATGTATCGCCAAATTCGTCGTTGAAGAAGGGACCGCGGACCCCCTGAGGCAGGGTCGTCTGCATGTCGCCGATCGTCTTGCGCACCTGATACCACAGGTCGGCAACCTCGTCGGGCGGGGTCGAATCCTCAAGGCTGACATAGATGACCGATTGCCCAGCACTGGTCAGGCTGCGCAAGGTATCGAGGCGCGGCACCGCCTGAAGCGCCCGCTCCAGCCGGTCGGTAACTTGGTCGGTGGTCTGTTCGATCGTGGCGCCCGGCCAGACAGCATGGACCAGCATCGTCTTGACCGTGAAATCAGGATCTTCGCTACGGCCAAGATTTACATAGGAGATGGCACCGGCGATGGCGCCGAGCAGCATCAGGAAGATAATCAAGCCCTGGCGCTTGATCGCCCATTCAGAAAGATTGAATCCGCCGTTCATTGCGCGGCTCCAGCAAGCAGGCGGACGGGCATCGCCGGACGTAACTGTTGAACGCCCGCGACAACGACGTTGTCGCCATCCTTCAATCCGCTCGAAACGAGGAAGTCCTGGGTTTCGAAGCGTGCCACATCAATTGGCACCAGCTTGGTGGTGCTGTCAGCCGGGTTGACGACCCACACCGCAGGCCGATTGTCCTGGTTGAACAGTGCTGTCATCGGCAAGCGGGCGACGGGCTCGCCCGCCAGCTGGATCATGCCGCGTACCGCACTGCCAAACCGAAAATCGCCGGGCACGGCGTCGAGGGCGACACGGACGGTGAAGTTGCGGGTAACTGGATTGGCGGTCGGCGAAATTTCGCGAACGGTACCCGTCGCCAAGCTATTTGGATTACTCAACAAGCGTGCCTCGACCTTCACATCGCGGTTGGCATCCTGGATCGCTGCTTCGGGCACCTGGAACACGGCGTCCTTTTCGGCCAATTGAGCAACGCGCACGACCATCTGTCCGCCACCGACAACTTGGCCAACATCGCCACCAACAGCAGTCACCACGCCGGCGGCATTCGATTTCAACACGCGGTTGTCGAGATTGTTCTGGGCGACGCGCACGCCCGCTTGGGCCGCGTCTACTCCTGCGCGCGCTGCATTCGACTGCGCGATAGCAGCATCGAGCGCAGCCCGGCTGATGGTCCCTGGATAAAGCTGCTGTTGACGGCTGCGTGTCATGTCGGCGTTGTCGAAATTCGACTGGGCCGCAAACAGATTGGCCTCCGCCTTGCGCACGGCATCCTGAGAGTCTTCGATATCCAGGCGCGCCAGCACGGTGCCGACTTCGACCATATCGCCCACCTCGACGTCGCGTTCCCTGATTTCGCCGCCTTGACGGAAACCAAAACTGGTCTCGATCCGAGGCTGAATCTCGCCGATGAGCGAACCGAACGTGTCTTCTGGGCTGAATGACACCGTTACCGTCTTCACCGGACGCGGCGGCAACACCACCGTCTCCTCTTCCCTCTGACATCCGACCAGGAGAAATGAAGCAACTGTAACAGCGGCCATGCCGAGCATGGCACTATGTCTTGATGCCGGGCGACGCAATGTCATGGAAGAAGGCCCCTTCTTGAGATGCATGTGTGAATTCAGGCTGCGCATGGTCCGTCCGTCCTTGTCAGAAGCGCCAGATCAGCGGCACGATGAAAACCGATACGACAAAGAACCAGATCAGCAGCGGCAGGCCGAGCTTCCAATAATCGCTGAACGCATAGCCACCTGGCCCCATCACCATCAGGTTAGTAGGAGTTGCGATCGGGGTCAGGAATGCGGCGGCAGCCGCTACCGCAGTGCTCATCAAGACCGGACGAGGCGAGATGCCCATCGCGGTCGCCGCCGCCACGCCGATCGGGATCACGATCAGCGCGGTCGCTGTGTTGCTGATGAGCTGCCCCATGATCGCAGTCAGCAGGAACAGGCCGGCCAGCAAGGCAATCGGACCAGCATCGCCAACGAAATTCACCAGATGTTCGGCCATCAGCTTTGCCGCGCCAGTCTCCACCATCGCTGTGGAGAGTGGCATCATCGCACCAACCAAAATGACCGTAGTCCAGCCGATGGCGCGATAGGATTGCTCGACGGTCATGATACCCGACATGATGATCGCACCAGCGGCCAACAGGCCAGCGACCGCGGGCGGGACTATGCCCGTAGCGAGCAGTATGACCATGGCAAACAGGATGACGATGGCCTGACGCGCGCCCGGCCCCATCGGCACTGCCTGGCGGCGTACGAGCTCTGGCGAGCTCACGACCAGAACGTCCGGATCGTCTAGATGGAGATCGAGCGCCTTCCATGTGCCCTGCAGCAGCATAGTGTCGCCGGCTTGCAGCACAATGCCGCCGGAATCCTTGCTGGCGCTGTCAGCAGCGATCTCGGCACCCGCACGCTGCACCGCCAGGATGATCAGGTCGCCGCTGTCGGTGACCATGCCCGGAAAGACCTTGTGGCCGACAAGGCCCGAACGCGGCGGGATTACCACCTCGGCAAGGCCGGAGTGACGGTTGAACAATGTCTCTTCGCCCTGCCCGGGCTTGGCTTCCTCGCGAAACGCGAGATGCATCGTGGCGGCAAACGACGCGGCCGTTTCGGCATCGCCGCGCAGCAGCAAATGATCGCCTTCCGCCACAACCGGCCTGCGGGTCGGACTTGCGGTTTCGCCGTCCTGGATAGCAACCAGTTGCAGGCCTGGATAATCAGCGAGATGGATCGAAGATGAAGCCGCACCGACATAGGGCGAGCTTGCGCGGACCCGCATCTGATAGACGCCGCTGGCGAGGCCGTATTGCTCGACCAGCGTCTTGGCATGACGACTGAAATCGGCGGGCATCGTGGCGCCATTGCGCTCGGGCAAAAGCCGTTGACCAAACAGTACGATGATCGCCATCGTGCCCAGCAGCAGCGGTATGCCAACAAGGGCAAACTCAAAGAAGCTGAAATTGCCCACGCCTGCGTCAGCTGCGGCTTCCGACACGAGCACGTTCACTGGTGTACCGGTTAATGCCAGCATAGATCCGGCATGCGCGGAGAAGACCAACGGCATCAGCAACTGGGACGAGTTGCGCTTGAGCCTGACCGCGATCACCACCACAACCGGCAGCAGTGCTGCGACCGCGCCATTGACGCTGATCAAGGCCGTGAGCAGCGACACAAGCAGCATGGTCAAAAGCAGAAGCCGTGTGCGGCTTTCCTCGCCAGCGCCTCGGATCAGAAGCTGACCCGCCCAGGCGGTAACGCCAGTGACCTCAAGCCCGGAACTTACGATGAACAGCGAAGCGATAAAGATGACGGCGGGGTCCCCGAGGCCACTAAGCGACTGGCCAAGGGTCAGGACACCGGTCGCCCACAGCGACAGAGCGGTGCCCATGGCCACCAACACGACCGGAATCTTGTTCCAGACGAACAGTACAATGGCAACGGCTATGATGGTGGCAGTGTAGGCGATGGGACTCAATCGCTCAGCTCCTCATTGGGCCATGACAAGGCCGCCGAACCTTCAGATGCAGACCGCCGCCGGGCACTGGCCGTTACATTGGCCAAAGTGCGTCGACGGCGGGATGTCGAGAGGCCGCATGCGGCCTCTGCAACGCGCTAGTCTTCCAGCGTCGCCATGAGMACGCCGATGCGGCAGCCCTTCTCGAACTCGGGAAGGTTCACATATTCCTTGATGGTGTGGATCTCAGCCTGACCGGCACCAATGGTGATGGTGGGGATGCCGTGCTTGTCGAGCCAATTGGCATCCAAGCCGCCGTTCGAAAACAGATAATTCGGCTCGATGCCCAGCATCTTGAGCGCCTTGGTGGCGCGCTTCACGACAGGTGTGTCTTCCTCGAGCTTGAAGGGCGGGTAAGATTTTACGTGGCTGAACTTCACCTCGGCGGTGTCGCCCTCGTGGTCGACCACAGCTGCCTTGGCTTTGGYGAAGGCGTCGCGATAGCCTTCTGCGATCTTGGCCGCGAAAGCGGACTCGGGACTGCGCGCCTCGCCCTTGATGTAGGCGTAGTCGGTAACGACGTTTGTGGCGTCGCCAGCCGGTTTGCCATCCTTGCCGCCAAAGATGCCGACATTGCTCGTACCGTGACCTTCAAGCTTGACCACCTTGCCGAACCAGCCCGCACTGCGCGCCTCGGCAAGCGCCATGGCACCGACCATCGTCGCCGAGATGCCTCGTTCAGGTGCCACACCGGCGTGAGACGCGCGGCCCTTGATCTCGACTTCCCAGTTCTCCTGCCCGACCGCGCCAATTATCAGGTCCGATGCCAATTGGCCGTCGACGTTGATGCACATGACAGCACCACTAAGATCGGCAGGGTTGAGTTCGCGCGCGCCATGCAGGCCGCTTTCCTCGCGGACAGTGAAGAGCAAGGTGATCGGCGGGTGCGGCAGCTTGTGCTTGATCAGCGTCTCCGCCAACACGACCAGCAATGCCACGCCGGTGCGGGCGTCCCCACCCAATGCTGTGGTGCCGTCCGACACGATCCGGTCGCCTTCCCGCCTGGGCTTGGCACCGGCGCAGAGCGGTACCGTATCGAGATGTGTCGAAAACAGGAGGCGCGGACCGGGTCGTGTGCCCGGAAGGTCGACGATGAGATTGCCCGTTTCGGTAGGCAGCGGAATCCGCTTGTTGGCATCGTCGAAGCGGATGGCCGACGCCGGCACGCCGACCTTCTGCAGCGCATCGGAGACGGCAGCCGCAATGTTGGCCTCGTGACCAGTCACGCCTTCGACCGAGAGGAACCGCATCAGATGTTCTTCGGCTGCGGCGACGTCGAGATGTTGAGAGGTGTTGCTCATGGTTTCATCCGATCGTTTTGAGTTTTGCTTGGTTTCGGGCTGGGCCAGCGGTCACAGGCCCCAGGGCAGACCGAGCATCTGCCAAACCGCAAACAGCGCGGTCCACAGCACGAACATCCACACGACATAGGGCAGCATCAGCGATACCAATGTGCCCACACCTGCGGACTTGTCGTATTTCTGGGCGAAGCCAACGACGAGCGCGAAATAGGCGTTGAGCGGGGTGATCGCGTTCATCGGCGAGTCGCCGACACGGTAGGCCGCAAGCACCGCTTCCGGCTCGACACCGAGCTTCATCAGCAGCGGCACGAAGACAGGCGCGAAGATCGCCCACTTGGCAATCGCCCCAGTCAGCAGCAAGTCGATGATGGCAACGACAAGGATGAAGCCGAGCAGCAGCGGAAGTGGGCCGATATTGGCCGACTGCAGGACGCCGGACAGGCTGAGCGCCATAACCGTGCCGATGTTGGTGTAGGTGAAGTAGGCCACGAACTGGCTGAGGACGAAGAACAGGAAGATCGTGCCGCCCATGTTCCTGATCGACTTCTCAATCGCCCCAATCACTTCCGTCAGGGTTCGCAAGGTGCCGGCTCCGATACCGTACGCCCAGCCGGTGACCAGGAACATCAGCATGATGAGCGCGATCAGGCCATTCATGAACGGCGAGTTGCCGATGAGTTCGCCGGTTGTCGCATTGCGCAGCGGTGCGCCGGAAGGCAGCGTCAAAAGCAGGAAAACCACCGCCAGGCCGATCAAACCGAACAGGGCGAAACGCAGCCCGCGCGATTCCTGCTCGGAGAGCGGAGCACCGACGTCTGGGCCGCCTTCGTTTGATTGTTCCGGCTTGTAGGCGCCCAGACGCGGTTCAATCATGCGGTCGGTGATGAACGCAATGATCACGGTCAAAAACAGCACCGAAGCGATGGAGAACCAGACGTTCGAGGCAAGGCCAATGGTTCTGTTGGGGTCGACGAGAGCAGCCGCGTCATTGGTGAACTCGACAAGCACGGCATCAAGCGGCTTGATCAGCATATTGACGGTAAACGCGCCCGCCACGGCGGCGAATCCGAGAGCCAGGCCGGCAAGGGGATGCCGTCCGACAGCCAGATAGGCAACGCCAGCGAGTGGGATCAACACCAAGTAGCCCGCATCCGCCGCAATGGAGGCGAGGATGCCTACGAAGGACAGGATGTAGGTCAAAGCCCAGCGCGGCGACACCAGCACCAGCTTGCGGATCAGCGCGGTAACCAGTCCCGATTCTTCCGCGACGCCGGCACCGATCATGGCGGCGATCATCAGGCCCACGGCCGTGAAGCTCATGAAGTTGGGTACCAGCGATTCATACATGAACCGGATGCCCTCGACATTCAGCAAACTGCGTATAGCCGTGCTCGCCTGTTCGATCTCGAGCGTCTCTGGATTGATGCGCTCGTAGGTGACGGCCGTTCCAAACAGGCCCATCACGGCCGACAGCGCAATAACGATGCCAATCAGGATAAGAAAGATGACAACGGGATGGGGAACCATGTTCCCGACGCGCTCGATGCCATCAAGGAGCCTCTGCATCGTCGTCTTTGGTGCGGCATTCGCGGTGGTCATGACTTGCTCCCCTTGAGTCAAAGCTTTGCGCGCAAGCGCCGTGAACGACTAGGTGGACCGACGATCTTGGAACTAGCCCTGCACGGACGCTATCCAATGCATCATACGCTCATTGTGCACAGCAATGAACGCTGCGTTCCATGTGTTTAACGTGCTGCTACGCCGGCGGGATTAGCTTAGAATTCCAAAACTGTGCATTGCGTCTTATTTTGGCGCCGAGCATCGATGCAGGCTTTGCAGTTCGGGCGCTTGATGCAAAGTAACGCGAAAGCGACGACAGGCCGCATCGTATTGCGGAGCAAAGACTTGGGCTAAATTCGGTTCCCGGTCGACAGCCAAAGCGAGAGGAACGATACTATGAGCGATCTCGTTTTCATTGCCTTCTGCTGCGCGCAAGCCGCCGACCGGAGCAACCCGAAGATACACGCTTTGCAGGGCCATGCAGTCGGCGCCAAACGGATGGCGCGCTCATGAACGAGCAGGCGCCCGACGCCGGACCTGCCATTCCAGTTGAGTCCTGCCTCAGCGACTTCCAGCCACTGAACGCAGCCGAAACAAAGATCGTTTCGAACCTGAAGTCGGGGGAGTTCGACAGGCTTGGCGACGGCTCGCGTCCGGATTGGGACGACCCGGCGCGAACCGTGCGCGCGGAGCTTCTGCGCTTTCTCATTCTCGGCAGCGACCATGGCTTTCGCATGCATGAAAAGGGGCTAAGCGTCAGCGGGGCCCGAGTGACAGGTGTTCTGGACCTCGAAGGCTGCCGAATTCCACGCGACATCCGTCTCAAGGATTGCTTTTTCGACGCCTCTCTTGTTCTGCGCTCAGCCATCATCGACAATCTGTTTCTCGACGGCTCGGCGTTGCCTGGCCTGCAAGCTGACAGGCTCGAAGCCCGCGGCGGGCTTTCCATTCGCGGCGCCACCGTTTCCGGAGAAATCCGTCTTGGTGGTGCTCGCCTGGGTGGCAATTTCGAGGCGGATGGGGCGACGGTATCCTCGACTGATGGGACTGCGATCAATGCCGACGGGCTCGAAGCCAGTGGCGGCATTTTGCTGCGTGGCGCCGAAGTGCGTGGCGGTATCAATCTTTCGGCAGCGCGCCTTGGCGCCGATGTCAATGCGGTTGGCGCTCACATCAAACG
>NZ_JBFUKO010000240.1:0-7728 GCF_056400805.1 Aminobacter sp. P4_H6_2 | reverse complement strand
GCGCGATACCACCGTGTTCCTGTCGCAGGACAGTTTTGGCGGGCTCAATGTCGTGACCTCGACGTCGGGCTGGGCCTGGAAATACCCCGGCCGTCTCGGCGACTCGCCCATCCCCGGCGCAGGCTTTTATGCCGACAGCCGCTTTGGTGCTGCTGCCTGCACCCACACCGGCGAGATGACCATGCGCTGCGGTACCGCGCGCACAATCGTGCTTGCGATGCGGCTGGGCTACTCGCTCGAAGCGGCCACCGCGCTTGCCATCGAGGAACTGCGCGAGCTGAAAAGCGGCTTCCTTGCCGGCGTTGTCATTCATGCGCTTGACGCCAAGGGCAACCACAAGGTCGTCAGCCTGAATTGCGAAGAGCAGATCAAATACTGGTTCTGGGACACCGACATGCCAGAGCCGGAACACCGCTTCGCCGAACCGTTCACATCCTAGAAACCCGAGGGAGGGAAAAATGAAGAACCTGATGACGAAACTTGCCGGGATGGCCCTGGCCGTGGGCCTTGCCGCAACCGGCGCTGCCCAGGCCGGCAAGATCGACGAGATCCGCGAGCGCGGCACCGTGCGCATCGGCGTGTCGCTCGGCGGCGAGCCGATCGGCTTCCGCGATGCCCAGAACAACCCGGTCGGCTATGACGTCGATGTCGCCACCATGCTGGCCGAAAAGCTCGGCGTGCCGGTCGAGTTCGTCGACGTGTCTGGCGACGCTCGCATCTCGATGCTGGTTTCCGGCCAGATCGACATCGCGGTCGCCAACACCTCGGCGACGCTCGAGCGCGCCAAGTCAGTCGACTTCTCGATCCCCTACAACCGCGCCGGCTTGCGCATCATCGTCCAGAAGGACTCCGGCATCGCCAAGCTTGAAGACCTCGCCGGCAAGAAGATCGTCGTCGGCCGTGGCTCGACGGGCGAGACCTTCATCAAGAATGCGGCACCTCAGGCCGAGCTCGTCTACACCGACAATTTCTCGCCGGAAGGCGTTCTGCTGCTGCAGCAGAAGCGTGTCGACGCAGCCATCGAGGACTCCTCCCTGCTCGACTACCTCGCCACCAAGAACGAGAATTTGGTGACCCTGCCGGGCCTGCACTCCAACGATCCGATCGGCATTGCTGTCGCCAAGGGCGACGAGGGTTTCGTGCGCTGGATCGACATGTTCGTGTCGGATTACATCCAGAGCGGCGCTTACCAGGCCAACTACAAGAAGTGGTGGGGCGAGACCGCCAACCCGCCGGCACTGACCCCGCTTTGGTAAGTTGCTGCCGCCAAGCCCCTCTCCTTACAGGGGAGGGGTAGGTGGTGCGTCCTTCGAGGCTCGCTACGCTCGCACCTCAGGATGAGGACCGTTGGGCCAGTTCGGCTTTATCCTGAAAGGCTGTTTCTAAAGACCAGATCCAAGCTCTCGCTTCACCCGACAGGGCCTCACCGACAGATATGGGTGGCATCAACGGTCCTCATCCTGAGGTGCGAGCCCGCAGGCCGTTCGGGCCAAATCGCCTAGTTCAGCGGGCGAGCCTCGAAGGACGCACTTACAGAGCATTCACGACGTCGCGCGCGGCACGAAGAAGGTCGGCACTGTCACCTCTGCATGTCCATCGCCGAACTGTTCGGGTGTCGCGAGGAAACGCAGGATCTCGCCGACATAGGTCTTCTTGTCGTAGCCGATCGACGAGATCGGATAGGCCTCGAAATCCGTCAGGGACAGATTGTCGAAGCCGTAGAGCCGGAAGCGCTCTGGCCTGTTGCCGGGAAAGGCATCGCGGTGAACATCCATGATACCCATCGCCATGGCATCGGACGTGCAGAACACCGCGTCAGTCCTCGGCCATTCCGGCGACTGCGCAACGCTGCGCCCGCTCTGGTAGGAGTAATCGCCGCGCAGCTCCGCGACCAGGCTGATGCCGCGCCGCTCCATCTCGGCCTTGTAGTTGGCGATGCGCGACCGCTCGACCGGAGAGGATACACGCCCGGTCACGAGCGCCGCTGTCGCAATGCCCTTGCCAGCCGCGTCGGCGACAGCCTCGGCGATGCCGATCGCCTCGTTGGGCACCACCGAGGGAGACGAGCCGTCATGCATGCCGTTGAGCATCAGGACGTCATCGCTGCGGAACATTTTCCGCACGCTTTCGGCGTCGGCGAAGTCGGAGAAAACCAGCGCCGCATCGACATGATAGGCAACGCCGTTGCGCAAAAACTCCTCGATCCGCTCGACCGAGCCGACACGCAGGAAGATGACCTGCTTGCCGATCGACTGTATGTCGCTGATCAAAAGGTCGAACAGGTCGAGGTCGGAAAAGTCGTGGATGTGGTTGACGATCACCGCGATCAGGTTGACCGTCTTGGTGGTCAGGCTGCGTGCCAGAAGATTGGGCTTGAAGCCGAGCTTGTCTGCTGCTTCAAGTACACGCGCGCGCTTGTCGGCGGAAACAGGACGGCTTTCGCTCGACAGCGCCCGCGAGGCGATCGCGCGCGACACGCCGGCCAGCTCGGCGACATCGGCGATGGTCGGCGAGGTGCGTCGTTTGCGCGAACTGTCCATAAGGGCCTTTGCGAGTTGTCATCTTGAAATTCGGGCGCCGTGGCCAGACGTCCCGCGGCAATCATCCATCCGGGAACTGATTTCATGCTTACCTGCTTCGACATTGGCGGTTCAACGATAAAAAGCGCCCGCGCCCGTTCTGCCGGCGAAATCGAGATCATCGACCGCGTGACAACGCCGCTCGACGATTTCGGCGCCTTCGCCGCCGTCATCGCCGAACGCGTGGCAATGGATCGAGGCAGTACCAAGGGCGTTTCAATTTCGATTGCCGGCGTTGTCGATCCTGCCTCCGGCAGCCTGAAATGCGCCAACATCCCTTGCATCGATAGCCGGCTGATCGCTGTCGATCTCGAAGCCATAATCGGCCTGCCGGTRTGGATCGCCAACGATGCCGATTGTTTCGCCATGGCCGAAGCGACAAGCGGGGCAGGGCGCGGACACCGCAATGTCTTCGGCATCATCCTGGGAACAGGGGTCGGCGGCGGCCTCGTCATCGACGGGCGCCTTGTCACGGGTGCTGGCGGTTATGCCGGCGAATGGGGCCATGGCCAGGCGCTTGCTACAAGAGTTGGCAAGCCGCCGGTCGACATTCCGCATTTTGCCTGCGGCTGCGGTCAGGCCGGGTGTGTCGACACCATTGGCGGGGCGCGCGGCGTAGAGAAGCTGCACCACTTCCTGTGCGGTGAGATGCTGTCGAGCACCGAGGTCATCGACCGCTGGCGCGAGAACGAAGCACGAGCACGCCGTACCATGGACATCTATCTCGAACTGGTCGGCGTGCCGTTGGCGCTGACGCTCAATATTATTGGCTCTTCCGTCGTTCCCGTAGGTGGCGGTCTGTCAAACGTTCCCGAACTGATCGCTGCCCTCGACAATGAGGTGCGCGGCCGCACACTTCGGCGTTCGCAAAGCCCGCTGCTGGTCAAGGCGGCATTGACCACCGAGCCGGGCCTGCTCGGTGCGGCCGCGCTTGGTTTTCAGGAGCTGACCCATGTCTGAGAAAATCTTGCTTGAAGTCTGTGTCGACAGCCCGCAAAGCCTTGCTGCCGCGATATCAGGCGGTGCCGACCGCATCGAGCTCTGCGCGGCACTTGAAACCGGCGGCCTCACGCCATCGCCCGGCCTGATGGCACTTGCCGCCAAGGCGCCGATCCCTGTCTATGCGATGATCCGTACGCGGCCCGGGGACTTCGTCTTCGACGATGCCGATATGACAACCCTGCTCGCCGACATCGATGCGGTGCGCGCGGCGGGCCTTGAAGGTGTCGTGCTTGGCGCCAACAGGCCTGACGGTACGCTTGATCGCGACCTGCTTTCGCGCCTGGCAGGTCACGCAAATGGGCTGGGCATGACGCTTCACCGCGCCTTCGACCTTGCCAGTCCGGACTTCGGACCTTCCATCGAGCTGGCTGTCGAATTGGGCTTCGAGCGCATCCTGACTTCAGGTGGCGAGACGTCCGCGCTCAAGGGGCTCGACGCGCTGGCCAAGTGCTTCGACCAGGCGCGTGGCCGTATCGCCATCATGCCGGGTTCGGGCGTCAATCTCGACACGCTTGGTGCGATCCAGGCGCGGCTGCCCTTGCGCGAGGTACATTCGTCCTGTTCGGTTGCCGCCGATGCGGGGAATGCGAAGGCGCTGGAACTGGGCTTTGTCGCACCACGATCCAAGCACACCGATGCCGACATCGTCAGGAAAATGAAGGCGATGCTGAACCGGGGCTAGGCCTTTTCGGCAAGTTCCTTCGATGAGAATTCGTAGAGCGTCTTTTCGGTCGTGCCGTCGACGCCGACCAGGCTGACCTCGTGGCCCCACAGGCGCTGGATATAGCGCACCGTTTCGTTACGTGTCTCTTCCTGCAATGTCGCGCCATGGTGCACGGTGTGCTTGATGCGCAGCTTGCGGTCGCCCTTGAGGTCGGCGTCGACCGCCTGGATATCGGGCTGGATCACCCCGACGTCGTAGTTGTCGGCGAGCCGCGAGCGCACCCGCTCATAGCCGCGCTCGTCGTGGATGGCCGTCACCTCGTAGTACGGGTCGGAGGCTTCTTCCTGCAGCGAAAACAGGCGCATGTCGCGGATCAGCGCCGGGCTCAGGAACTGCCGGATAAAGGACTCGTCGCGGTGGGTTGCCCAGGCGTCGAGCAGCGTTCCGCACCAGTCGCCATTGCCGGCGAAATCGGGGAACCAGTCGCGGTCTTCGGCCGTCGGTTCGGTACAGATACGCTGGATGTCGCGCATCATGTTGAAGCCGAGCGTGTAGGGGTTGATGCCGCTGTAGCGCGGGTCGTCGAAACTGGGTTGGAACACCACGTTGGAGTGGTTCTGCAGCACCTCCAGCATCGTGCCTTCGCTGATTTTGCCCTTGTCGAAAAGCCTGTTCATGATCGTGTAGTGGACGAAGGTGGCACAGCCTTCGTTCATCACCTTGGTCTGGCGTTGCGGGTAGAAATATTGCGCAATGACGCGAACGATCCGCAGGATCTCCCTTTGCCAGGCCTTGAGTACGGGGCTGTATTTCTCCAGGAAATAGAGCAGGTTTTCTTCCGGATATTCGATGGCCGATTGGCGTTCCGAAATGTCGGTCTCGGCCTCGCGCGGCACTCCGGCCTCGGCCGATTGAGGCAGCGTCCGCCAAAGGTCGCTGAAGGTGCGTTCCTCGTGTTCGAGCCGTTCGCGGATGCGCGCCTGTTCGCGTTCGACCGAAAGGCGCGGCCGCCGGCGATAGCGAAACACCGCTTGCGGCATCAGCGCGTGCGCGGCATCGAGCACGGCCTCCACGGCGGCGGGGCCATACCTCTCCTCGCAGCGCGCGATGTAGCTCTTGGCGAATTCCATATAGGCGAGGATGGCGCCTGCATCGGTCCATTGCTGGAACAGATAGTTGTTCTTGAAGAAGTGGTTGTGGCCGAACGAAGCGTGCGCGATCACCAGCGTTTGCAACGCCATGGTGTTTTCTTCCATGAGATAGGTGATGCACGGGTTGGAGTTGATCACCAGCTCGTAGGCGAGCCCCATGCGACCTTTGCGATAGAGGTTCGACTCGTGGACGAAATGTTTGCCGAAGGACCAGTGCTGGTACATCAACGGCATGCCGATGGATGAATAGGCGTCGAGCATCTGTTCCGACGAAATCACCTCGATCTGGTTGGGATAGAAGTTGAGGCGGAGCTCATCGACGGCGATCTCCTTGATCGCGTCATAGGCGCGCGCCAGGTCGTCGAAGTTCCAGTCCGAACTTGTGAACAGCAGCGACGACGTTTTCGAACGCTTTTCCACCTTGCATCCTCAACCGCGTTTTGCCGGCGCCGGAGCCTTGGCGAACAGCTCATGGAAGACGGGATAGATGTCGGACGGCTTGGCGATGCGCGTCATCTCGAAGTTCGGCCATGCGGCACTCACCTCGCGATAGGCGTTCCATAGTGACGTGCCGTTGTCGGCATGGCGGAACATCTCGCTTTCGCGCTCGTCGATGATCTCGACATAGGCGTAGTACTGGCACAGCCGCATCAGCGTGTTGTCGAGTATGGACACACAGCGCTCGGAATCGTTGGGGATGTTGTCGCCGTCCGAAGCCTGTGCCGCGTAGATGTTCCAGTCCTTGGCGGGATAGCGCTCGCGGATGACGCGCAGCATTTCGTCCAGTGCAGTGGAAACGACAGTGCCGCCGCTTTGGGTGCTGTAGAAGAACGTGTCCTCGTCCACCTCTGAGGCCTCATGGGTGTGGCGGATGAAGACGATGTCGGTCTTTTCGTAGCGCCGCTTGAGAAACAGGTGCAGCAGCACGAAGAAGCGCTTGGCGAGGTCCTTTTCGCGCTCGCCCATCGAGCCCGAGACGTCCATAAGGCAGAACATCACCGCATTGGCGTTGGGCACYGGCTGCGGCTCGAAGCGGTTGAAACGGATGTCGATGGGGTCGATGTAGGGGATCAGCTTGCGGCGGCGCGCGAGCGTCGCATGTTGTTCGCGCAACACTGCGATGCGTTGCTGGGTGGCAGCACTTGGCCGCCGCTCACCTTCCAGCTTGAGCAGCTCGGCTGCGATTTCGTCGATCTCGGATTGTTTGGGCCTTCTCAGCGCGATACGCCGGCCGAAGCTGTTGAACATGGTGCGGCCGACGCTGATGCTGGTCGGATTGCCGCTCATCGTGTAGCCGGCCCGGCGTGGCCTGAACGTCACCACTTCCTTGAGGTTGAGCTTCACCAGGTCAGGCAACTCAAGGTCTTCAAAAAACAGGTCGAGCACTTCTTCACGCGATAGGGCGAACTGGAAATCGTCCTCGCCATCTCCCGACGATGACGGGTCCGACCCCTTGCCGCTTCCCGCCGCCGGTCTCGGGATGCGGTCGCCGGTGCCGAAGGTCTTGTTGCCGGGAAGGACCTCCTCCCGGCGGCCCGAATGCGGTGCGCGTTGAAAGGTCGGCTCGCCAATGCCTTTGCGGGGAATGGGGATGATCTGGTCCTGGTCGGCGGTCCCGATCTTGCCAGACTTTATCCGCTCGTTGATCGCCCGTTTCAACTCTTCGCGGGCGCGCCTCAAAAAACGCTGCCTGTTGCCAAGGCTCTTGTCCTTGGGATTGAGGCGCCGATCGATGAAGTTCGGCATGTGGGTCCCCGTTCGCTCCCGGTCAGCCTGCCTTGTTGACCCGCATGTACCAATCGACAAGCCGGCGGACCTGACGCTGGGTGTAGCCGCGCTCGGTCATGCGCTCGACGAATTCGGCATGCTGCTTTTCGGTGGTGCTGTCGCGCTTGGCTCCGAAGCTGATCACCGGCAACAGGTCCTCGACCTGGCCGAACATCCGCTTTTCGATCACCTCGCGCAGCTTCTCGTAACTCGTCCACGACGGGTTGCGGCCATTGTTCTTGGCGCGTGCCCTCAGCGTGAACTTCACCACCTCGTTGCGGAAGTCCTTGGGGTTGGCGATGCCAGCCGGCTTCTCGATCTGCGATAGTTCGGAGTCGAGGATGCCGCGGTTGAGGATCTGGCCGGTGTCTGGGTCCTTGTAGTCCTGGTCCTCGATCCAGGCGTCGGCATAAGCGATATAGCGGTCAAACAGGTTCTGGCCGTATTCGCTATAGGATTCGAGATAGGCTTTTTGGATCTCGTGGCCGATGAACTCGGCATAACGCGTCGCAATCTCCGATTTGATGAAGTCGAGATAGGAGGCTTCGATCTCGCCCGGGAACTG
>NZ_JBFUKO010000239.1:0-7735 GCF_056400805.1 Aminobacter sp. P4_H6_2 | reverse complement strand
GATCTGTTCGAATGCCATTGCATCCTCCTGAGTATGACTGGGCGATTATCTCACCTGAGCATGCGCGAGATCAACTGCGCCGTATAGTCGACCATCGGCACAATGCGCGCATAATTGAGCCTGGTCGGGCCGATGACGCCAAGCGCGCCGACAACGCGGGCATCCTTGTCGCGATAAGGGGCCACGACCAGCGACGAACCGGAAAGCGAGAACAGCCGGTTTTCCGAGCCGATGAAGATACGTACGCCCGAGCCTTCTTCGGCGAGGTCGAGAAGCTGGATCAACCCGTCCTGGGTTTCCATGTCCTCGAACAGATGCTTGAGCAGTTCGATGTCGGCCTGGGCGGTGACGTTTTCGAGCAAATTGGCGCGGCCGCGCACGATGAGCCGCGACGGCAGGCCGCTTTCGGCGCCGGCCCAGACGGCAAGGCCCTTTTCGACGAGATCCTGCGACAGCGTGTCGAGGGCTGCCTTGGTCTCGTCCTTGATGCGGGCGATCTCGATCCGGGCCTCGGCCAGGGTGCGGCCCCGGATATGGGCGTTGAGGAAGTTGGACGCCTCGTGCAGCTGGGAAACGGTGACACCGAGCGGCAGCTCGACGACACGGTTTTCGACATCGCCATTCTGCGACACCAGCACGGCCAGCGCCTTTGTCGGTTCGAGCTGGATGAACTCGATATGCTTGAGGGCGACCTCGTTCTTGGCGGCGAGCACCAGACCAGCGCCGCGCGACATGCCCGACAGCATCTGGCTCGCTTCGGTCAGCATATGCTCCAGCGAAGCACCCTCGCCCGATGCCTTGACCTGGGCCTCGATGGTGCGGCGCTCCTCGTCGGAGAGATCGCCGAGTTCCATGAAGGCGTCGACGAAAAAGCGCAGGCCCTTTTGCGTCGGCAAGCGGCCGGCGGAGATGTGCGGCGCATAGACGAGACCGAGATGCTCGAGATCGCTCATCACGTTGCGCACGGTTGCCGGCGACAGCGACGAAGGCAGCATGCGCGACAGATTGCGCGAACCGACAGGCTCGCCATCCCTGAGATAGGAATCGACGATGCGCCGGAAGATGTCGCGCGAGCGCACGTCGAGCGATTGCAGCGTGGGATCGGGTACCGCTTTGGTCATCTGCTTCATGGACTCCGTCTAAAATGATATAGACCGCACGGCTGCGAACACAACAGCTCCAGCAGCGGAACCGGTTTTCCTTTGCGCTGGTCCTGCCATGGAGCTACAAGCCGGCAACAATTTTCCGATTTCGCCAGAGAAAGTAGCCGTATGCGCCCCTCCAAACGCCAATTCGACGAAATGCGCGCCATCTCCTTCGAACGCAACGTGTCCAAGCACGCCGAAGGCTCATGCCTGGTGAAGTTCGGCGACACCCATGTCTTGTGCACGGCGAGCCTGGAAGAAAAGGTGCCGGGCTGGATGCGCAACTCCGGCAAGGGCTGGGTGACGGCCGAATACGGCATGCTGCCGCGCTCGACCGGCGAGCGCATGCGCCGCGAGGCTTCGGCCGGCAAGCAGGGCGGTCGCACCCAGGAAATCCAGCGGCTGATCGGCCGCAGCTTGCGCGCCGTGGTCGACATGGGCGCTCTCGGCGAGCGCCAGATCACCGTCGATTGCGACGTGATCCAGGCCGACGGCGGCACCCGCACGGCTTCGATCACCGGCGCCTGGATCGCGCTTCATGACTGCCTGCGCTGGATGGAAGCGCGGCAGATGGTCAGCGTCGAAAAGGTGCTGAAGGACCATATCGCTGCGATCTCGTGCGGCATCCATGACGGCCAGCCGGTCATCGACCTCGACTATGTCGAGGACTCCTCGGCCGGCACCGACGCCAATTTCGTCATGACCGGCAAGGGCGGCATCGTCGAGATCCAGGGCACCGCCGAGGGCGTGCCGTTCTCGGAAGAAGAATTCCTGGCGCTGATGAGCCTCGCCCGCAAGGGCATCACCCGGCTTGTCGACCTGCAAAAGATGGCGGTGGGCTGAGGCTCCCGATGAAGCCCTCGGCGATCCTTGAATCCGCGCTTTACGTCACCGACCTTGACGCCGCCGAGGCGTTCTACGGCGAGGTGATGGGGCTGGAGCAAATCGCCAAGGTGCCGGGGCGGCATGTGTTCTTCCGCTGTGGCCCCGGCGTGCTGTTGCTGTTCAACGCCGAGGCGACGCGCCAGCCGCCCAAGCCCGATGCCAGGCTGCCGGTGCCGCGGCATGGCACGTCAGGCCCAGGGCATCTGTGCTTTGCCGCGACGGCTGAAGAAGTCGAGCAATGGAAGACAAGGCTCGAAGGCGAAGGCGTCGCCATCGAAGCCGATTTTGAGTGGCCGAATGGTGGCCGTTCCATCTATTTCCGCGATCCGTCAGGCAATTCGCTTGAGATCGCCGAGCCGAAACTATGGGGCCTTTGATGCGCAAGCTTGCCGACAACGAGATCGTGATCGCCAGCCACAATGCCGGCAAGCTGCGCGAATTCGCCGACCTGATGGCGCCGTTCGGCATCGCTGCCAAATCGGCCAAGGAATACGGCCTGCCCGAACCCGACGAGACCGGCACGACCTTTGAGGAAAACGCCTACATCAAGGCGCTGGCGGCAGCGACCGCCACCGGACTGCCGGCGATGTCGGACGATTCCGGGTTGGTGGTCGACGCGCTCGACGGCGCGCCGGGCGTCTACACCGCCAACTGGGCCGAAAAGCCCGACGGCACGCGCGACTTCGCCATGGCGATGCAGCGCACAGAAGACGCCATGCAAGAGCGCGGCGCCAAGGCGACCGACCAGCGCACCGGTCGCTTCGTTGCCGTCATCTGCCTGGCCTGGCCGGATGGTCACGCCGAATATTTCCGTGGCGAGGCCGAGGGCAATCTCGTGTGGCCGCCGCGCGGCGAAAAGGGCTTTGGCTACGACCCGGTGTTTTTGCCTGAAGGCCTCGACAAGACCTTTGGCGAGATGAGTGCTGAGGAAAAGCACGGCTGGAAGCCCGGACAGGCCGATGCCCTGTCGCACCGGGCGCGTGCGTTCCAGAAGTTCGCCCGCGCCATGCTTGGTTCGGCCTGATGGGCGTTACGTCGCTCAGCCGCGACCCCGGCTTCGGCGTCTATGTGCACTGGCCGTTTTGCGCGGCCAAATGCCCTTACTGCGACTTCAACAGCCATGTCCGCCACCAGCCGGTGGACCAGGAACGTTTTGCCCGCGCCTTTGCCGCCGAACTCGCAACGATGCGAGCGCGCACCGGCCCGCGCGAGGTGACCAGCATTTTCCTGGGCGGCGGTAMCCCGTCGCTGATGAAGCCCGAGACAGTGGGGGCGGTGCTCGATGCGATCGCCGCCAACTGGACGATATCAGGCAATGCCGAGATCACGCTCGAGGCCAACCCGTCTTCGGTCGAGGCCGAACGCTTTCGCGGCTATCGCGCCGCCGGCGTCAACCGGGTGTCGCTCGGCGTGCAGGCACTGAACGATGCCGATTTGCGTTTCCTTGGCCGGCTGCACAATGTGCCGGAAGCGATTCATGCTATCGGGCTCGCGCGCGAGATCTTTCCGCGCCTGTCATTCGACCTGATCTATGCGCGGCCGGGCCAGAAGCCCGATGCCTGGGCGAAAGAGCTTGAACAGGCGATCAGCTACGCCGTCGACCATCTGTCGCTGTACCAACTGACGATCGAGGAAGGCACGCGCTTCTTCCAACTCTACAATGCCGGCAAGTTCGAGATCCCCGACGGCGAGCATGCCGCTGAGCTGTATTCGATCACGCAAGAGGTGACGGCGGCGCAYGGACTGCCGGCCTACGAGATTTCCAACCACGCCAGACCAGGTGCTGAGAGCCGGCACAATCTGACCTACTGGCGCTACGGCGAATATGTCGGTGTCGGCCCCGGCGCGCATGGCCGTTTCCTCGAAAACAACACCCGCATGGTGACGATCGCTGAGAAGTTGCCCGAACGCTGGGCCGAGCTGGTCGAAGAGCGTGGTCACGGCATCACCGGTGGCGAGATCCTCAACCGCTCGGAAGAGGCCGACGAGTTCCTGCTGATGGGCCTGAGGCTCGTCGAGGGCATTGACCTCGCGCGCTACGAAGTGCTGTCGGGCAAGTCGCTGTCTTCGGCGCGGCTGTCTATCCTACAGGACGAAGGCCTGGTGGCGCCGATCGGCAATTCGCGCCTGCGCGCCACACCCCAAGGCATGATCGTGCTCGACGCCGTCGTTGCCGATCTTGCGCGGTAACGATCAGCTTTTCCGCTTCAGCGCAAATACGTTCGTGCCCTCGACGTCGTCTTCGATGCGTTGCCAGCCCATGCCTTCGTAGTAGGCGCTCAGGTGTGGCTTGGCGCAGAGATAGACGGTCTCGAAGCCCTGCTTGAACGCGGCCTCGGCCCCTGCCCGCGCAAGTGCGGTGCCGAGGCCCGATTTGCGTGCCGCTTCATCGACCCACAACGCAGCTACCCATGGCGAATATTGCGGGCGCGATTCAAGATCGTTGTCGATCAGATGGGCGGTGCCGAGGAAGGCGTCGCCGTCGTGGGCGACGAGCGCCAAGGGCAGTCCCGAAGAGGAAAAATTCTCGTTCACCAGTTCCTGGATGAAGTCGAGTTGGTGGCCGTCGTCGCGCCACCATGCATTCCAGATGCGATCAGCAACCGTTTCGGCAAATTCCGGCCTGTCGCGAAGATCGGAGATCGAAAATTTGTGGTCCATGTCGTTCGTCATCATGCGGACTGCTGTGCTTTCGACTTTCGGAAAGTCGGCGATTGAAAAGACTGAGGTAAACGTCCATTCAAAAGCCCACAACTCCATTTCACGGAGCCAGACATGAATTCCGCCGTCGCATACTGGCAGTTCTGGGCCGTACTTTCGGCCATCTTCGCGGCCCTGACGGCAATCTTCGCCAAGGTCGGCATCGAAAACATCAATTCCGATTTCGCCACACTGATCCGGACGGTGGTGATCCTTTTGGTGCTGGGCGCGATCATCACGGCGACCGGGCAGTTCCAGCCGCTCGGTGAGATTTCGCGCAAGACCTATGTGTTTTTGGTGCTGTCGGGGCTTGCCACGGGGGCATCGTGGCTATGCTACTTCCGCGCGCTGAAACTCGGCAACGCGGCGCAGGTGGCGCCGATCGACAAGCTAAGCGTCGTTCTTGTCGCGGTGTTTGGCGTTATCTTCCTTGGCGAGCGACTTAGCACGGCGAACTGGCTCGGCGTCGCGCTGATCGCGGCGGGAGCGGTTCTGGTCGCCTACAAGGCGTGAGGGCGGTGCCGCTTTGGTGGCTGCGTCAAGGCGGGAGATGAAGGCGTCGAAGCGATGGGACATGGCCAATACTATTGCCTCTGTTACGAATCTCTGTGTTCCGATCCGCGGCGGCGATTTGTTTCCCGCACTGTGGCAAAGCCAAGGCAAAAGCGATCACATCCTTTTGCAAGTGCCTCAGTGCCATGCCAATGAAGGGCTAGAGCCGTGCCATTCCGCTTGAAGCGGAATGGGGCTCTATTTTCTTGTTGGAGCATGATCTTATCCGAAAACCGGTTCCCACTTTTCGGGATCATGCTCTAGAAGCGAGGCGGCGTGCAGAACAACGAAAACAAGCGGGTCTATGTCATCGGCCAGACCGAGATCGCGGCACGGCCGCTGACGCCCGCGCTCTATCTGGTGGCGACGCCGATCGGCAATCTCGGCGACATCACGCTGCGCGCGCTCGAAACGTTGGCTGGGGCCGATCATGTGGCCTGCGAGGATACGCGGGTGACACGCGTTTTGCTCGACCGCTACGGCATCCGCCAGCGGCCGACCGCCTATCATGAGCACAACGCCAGCGAGGCCGGGCCGCGGCTGATCGAAGCGTTGGAGAACGGCCGCAGCGTGGCGCTGGTTTCGGACGCCGGCACACCGCTGGTTTCCGATCCGGGGTTCAGGCTGGTCGGGCAGGCACAGGAGCGCGGCATCCGCGTCGTGCCGATCCCCGGCGCTTCGGCAGTGCTGGCAGCGCTGACCGCCTCGGGCCTGCCTTCGGACGCGTTTTTCTTCGCCGGCTTCCTGCCCGTGAAGGACGGGCAGAAGCGGACGCGGCTGGAAGAGGTCAAGGCAGTACCCGGAACGCTGATCTTCTTCGAATCGCCTCGCCGGTTGGCCGACACCCTCGCCGCCATGGCCGATGTGCTGGGCACACGCCAGGCGGCGATCGGACGCGAACTTACCAAGGCCTTCGAGGAAATCCGCACCGGCACCTTGGCCGAACTGGCCGCGCACTATGCCGAAGCCGATACGCCCAAGGGCGAGGTGGTCATCTGCGTGGGGCCGCCCGAGGAGCGGACCGAGACGGCCGACGATGTCGACAAGCTTTTGTTGTCGCTGGCCAAGGAGATGCCGGCATCGAAGGCGGCAGCGGAAGCTGCGCGCATGACTGGCGGGCAGAAATCAGCGCTTTACCGCCGCCTGCTTGAGCTGCGCGAAGGGTCGGATGACTGAGCGCCTTACCCGCCAGCAAGCACATCGCCTGGGACATCGCGGCGAGTGGCTGGCGGCATTGGCACTGATGCTCAAGGGCTACCGGATCGTTGCCCGGCGCTACAAGACCAAGCTCGGCGAGATAGACCTGATCGCCCGGCGCGGCGACCTTGTGCTGATCGTCGAGGTGAAGGCGCGGCGCACGCTGATCGAGGCGATGGAGGCGGTCGCCTACGGTTCGGAGCGGCGCATCGAAGGCGCCGCCGATCTGTGGCTCGCCCGCCAGCCGGACTATGGCCGGCTTTCGGTGCGCTTCGACATGGTAGCGGTGCTGCCAAGGCGCTGGCCGGTGCATGTCGAAAACGCGTTTTACGGGCGGAATTGAGCGCGGGCCTTTACCCGGTCGACCAATGCACTTAACAGCGCTCGCACGGCCTGCCGCGACGCAGGCGATCATTTTTCGTCCCAACGGACGTCTGAATTACTGGAGAGTGCAATGACCCTTCCTGACCGCCTGAGCAATGACCCGCGCAGTCCGTTTTTCAACGCCGAGGCGCTGCAGGCAGGCGTCGGCATCCTGTTCAACGGCAAAGAGCGCCAGGACGTCAGCGAGTACTGCGTCAGCGAAGGCTGGGTCCGCGTGCCGGCCGGCAAGTCCAAGGATCGCTTCGGCGAGCCGATCACCATCAAGCTCAAAGGCACTGTCGAGGCTTTCCCGAAGCCTTGAACCGTCGGGCTGCGTAGGCCGGAATTGGCGGATTAGCCGGTGATGTCGAAGCCGGCAGGCAGGTTTTCCGGGTTCGCCGGTTCCGAGACGACGCTGGATACCACCGCCCCGCGCGGACCTTCCCACAACAGCTCCAGCATCGACGCGGCCGCCGCGTCGGAACCTACGACCAGTGCCGTCACCGACCCGTCGCGCTCGTTGCGCACCCAGCCGCGCAGGCCCAGCTTTTCGGCCTGGCGCTTGGTCCAGATGCGGAAGCTGACGCCTTGGACGCGGCCTGAGATGCGGGCACGCACGGCGTGGGACGTGTCGTTCATTGAGGCCTCCAAATCGCGTGCCAACAGGTCGGCCAGCTTGCGCCGCCCCTCATCCGCCTGCCGGCACCTTCTCCCCGTGAACGGGGAGAGCGACTGTCTTGGCGGTCAAGCGGTTTGCCATGGTTTTTGGTCCCGGATCATGGCGTTGAGGATGGTGAGGAGCTTGCGCATTGTCGCGACGATGGCGACGATCTTGGGCTTGCCGGCGGCAACGAGCCTGTCGCGGAAGGCCTTGAGGACAGGGTTGTGACGTG
>NZ_JBFUKO010000238.1:0-7737 GCF_056400805.1 Aminobacter sp. P4_H6_2 | reverse complement strand
GCGTCGAGATTGGACAGCGGCTCGTCGAACAGGAAGGCGACCGGCTGGCGCACGATCGCGCGGCCGATGGCAACGCGCTGGCGCTGGCCGCCCGACAGCTGGCGCGGGTAGCGCTCGAGCAGATGGGTGAGCTTCAGCGTGTCGGCGGCCTGGTCGACCTTGGCCTTGATCGCATCCGACGAGAGTTTCGCGAGCTTGAGCCCAAAGCCCATGTTCTGGCGCACGGTCATGTGCGGATAGAGCGCGTAGGACTGGAACACCATGGCGAGTTGCCGCTCGACCGGCGGCGCCTTGGTGACGTCCCGGCCGTCAATCAGCAGACGGCCAGAGGTGGTTTCCTCCAGGCCGGCGATCATGCGCAAAAGCGTGGACTTGCCACAACCGGATGGGCCGACGATGACGACGAACTCGCCATTGGCGATGTCGAGATCGAGATCCTTGATGATCTCTGTGCCGCCGTAGCGCTTGCCGGCTTTTTCCAGTGAAATCGTGCTCATTGAATTCTCCGAAGAAACTGTCTCAGCCCTTGACCGCGCCTGCCGTCATCGAGCCGCTGATCTGGCGATACATGATGAGGCCGAGCAGCATCGGCGGCAGCGCGCCGACGATCATGACGGCCGAGGCTACGCCCCATTGCACGCCGCCGCCGCTGGCGGCGAAGAAGAACGAGGCGCCAACGGTGATGGGAACGGCCTTGGACGTGGTCAGCATCAGGCCGAACAGGAACTCGTTCCAGGCGGTGATGAAGCCGAAGATCAGGCTGGTGACGATGGCCGGCCGGCAGAGCGGGGCGATGACCCTGGTCAGGATCTGGAAGCGCGTTGCGCCGTCCATCAGTGCCGCCTCGTCCAATTCCCCCGGCAGGTCGCGTATGGCGTTGACCAGAATGACCAGCGCCAGCGGCAGGTTGACGATGGTGAGGATCAGGCCAAGGCCGAGCCGGGTGTCGAGCAGCGCAAGCCACTGGAACATCATGTAGAGCGGGATGGCGAAGATGATGAGCGGCACGGCGCGCAGGTTGACGATGAAGGGCAACAATGTGCGCTCGCCGACCTTGCCGCGGGCGATCGCATAAGCCGCGGGCAGAGCGAGTGCTACGGCAAGCAAGGTGCCGAGTGCCGCGACCGCGACGCTGTTGGCGAGATAGAGGAAGATGTTCAGCCGGTCGGAGACCTTGAAGACCGCGGCGTAGTTGTCGAGCGTCGGTGCGTACACCCACAGGCCCGGATTGGTCGACAGCTCGCGCGCACTCTTGAGCGATGTCGAGAGCGTGACGAGGATCGGGAAGTTCATCGCGAGTGCCGCGATGGCGAAGACGATCCAGCGAAGGGCGTTGATCATCAGCGTGCTCCCTTGCGGCGGGCGGCAAGCGCGTTGAGGCCGTAGAGTACGGCGAACGACACCGCAAACAGTATGACGGAAGCGGCGACCGCCTTGCCGATGGCGCCCTGCTTGAAGAAGGCCTCGTAGATGTAGATCGACAGCGAGGCGGTGGAGCCGCCAGGGCCGCTGCCGGTCAGCACATAAATGTTGTCGAAGACGCGGAAGCCGTCGATGAAGCGGATGAGCAGTGCGACAACGATGGTTGGCGCCATCAGCGGAAGCTCGATGTACCAGAGCCGGTGGCGGTAGCGCGCGCCGTCCATGGCGGACGCCTCGACGATCTCCTTGGGGATGGCCTGGTAGGCCATATAGAACAGCAGGAAGGCGAAGGGCGTCCACTGCAGCGTCTCGACCACGACCAACGTCCAAAAGGCAGAGGCCGGCCCGAGGAACGAGAAGCTAGCGCCGAACCAGGTCCAGAGATAATAGGGTACCGGGCCGACGAATTCGTGCAGCACGAGGCGATACATCAGGCCAACAAGTGCCGGCGCCACCATCAGCGGCAGCATCAGGATCGCCATCAGCCAGCTGCGCTTTTCAATGAGCGGCGACAAGAAGATGGCGAGGAACAGACCGAGCGCGCATTCGAGYAGCGCCGTCAGCAACCCGAAGCGTAGCGAAAACCACGTCGCCTGCCAGAACGATGAGTCGTTCCAGACAGCGGCAAAGTTGGAAAAGCCAGTGATCTCGGGGTGCCGCAGGTTCTCGAAGGTAACCTCCGAGACCGAATAGACGAGATTGACGATCGCCGGGAAGCCGAGGAACACAAGCAGGAACAGCACCACCGGGAGAGCCAGCAGCCTGAATTCGGACGAGGGGGTGCGTTGTGAAAGCGTTGTCATCAATCGATCTACGGCTGGCTTCCCAATGGAAGCAATAGTGGCTGGTGGGCCGAAGCCACGGGCCTCGCCAACTCGCTCTTTCGGCAGGCTCAGGGCTCGGCACCTCGAACCCGCATGGCGGGGCGGGAAAATGGTGCCAGGATCGCCCCTTCGACATGCTCAAGGCACGAAATCGCGGGGAGGTGCCGAATCCTGAACCTGTTGAGATGGCCGATGGCGGCAAAGGCGCCGCCATCGGCCAAACGCTTACTTGAGCAGGTCAGTCATGCCCTTTTCGGTGTTCTTCAGCGCGTCGTCGAGCGACTGCTGGCCCGACCAGTAGCCAGTGAACTCCTTGGCCTGGAGTTCGTAGACCGAGAGCGCCTTGGCCGACGTACCGCCGTTCATGACGTAGCCGTACTTGCTGGCGAATTCGCCGAGCTTGACCAGGTCGGGACGCTCAGTCGCCACTTCCTTGACGACGTCGGGCGTGAGCGCAGGCGCGCCGCTGTTCCTGGCGTAGATCAGCGCCGCTTCCTTCGACGACAGCCACTTGATGAAGGCCTTGGCGCCGTCCTTGTTCTCGGAGTTCTTGTTGAGGCCGAAGCCGAGGCCGTGGATGTGGGTGAAGCGGCCCTCGGGGCCGGCCGGCGGCGCGATCGTCTCGGTGACTTCAGCAACCGTCGGCGACTTCTCCTTCGAGGTGAGGTCGGAAGCGGCGGCGTTCCACTGCACCATCGCGGCAACCTGGCCGGAGGCGTAGGCGGCGTTGGCTTCGGCGAACTCGTAGGACAGCGAGTCGCGCGGGGTGGCGCCGGCGTCATAGAGCAGCTTGTAGGTCTCGAGGCCCTTGCGATAGGCATCGGAGTTGACCGTCACCTTGCCGCTCTCGTCCATCCAGTTGCCGCCAAAGGCGCGCGGCAGCGACTGGAACACCATCATGTTGAACAGCAGGTTCTTGAGCTGCAGCACGGTGCCGTAGCGGGTCGGGCTGTCGGGGTTCACGGCTTGCGTGAAGTAGAGCGCGGTCGCCGCGTAGTCGTCCCAGGTCCATTCGTCCGGGTTCTTCGGCTCGAGCTTCTTGCCGAGGTGCTTCTCTGAGATCTCGGCGAACTTGGCCTTGGCCGCGTCATCCTTGAGCAGCGCGTCGATCAGGTCCTTGCGGTAGTACATGAAGTGCAGCGAGAGATCGGTCGGCACGCCGAACTGCTTGCCTTCGTACTGCATGGTGGTCAGCACCGAGTCGCCATAGACGGCCTTGGCCTCGTCCGACAGCTCGACCGGCTCCATGAACGGGGCGTAGCGGCCGATGGAGTAGGTGGCGAGCAGGTTGACGTCGAAGGCCTTGGAGCCGGCGGCGAGGTCTGCCTGCAGCTTGTCCCAGAAGCCGTCGCGGTTGAAGAACAGCAGCTCGACTTTGTTGTCGGCCGATACGTCGGCCTTGGCGTTGTAGGCATCGGCAGCCGCGCGCAGCGCGGTTTCTTCGGGGCCACCCGGCCAGCCGAGCACGGTCACCTTGGCGAAGGCGGGGCTCGCCAGAAGGCTGGCGATCGCGGCCGCGATCAGGCCGCCCTTTCTGATCTTCGAAAATGTCATGTGTCCCTCTTATTCAGTTCTGACGGTTTGCTAAATCCGCGATGCCCACGACGCCGGCGCTCTCTCCGAGTGCTGCTGCGTGAAGCTGCGGGGTGAGCCCTGGCGGCAGGCTTCCCAGCGCCTGCCGGACGGATTCGAGATACCCAGGCGCAAGTCCAATACCGCCGCCGATGACGATGCGGGCGGGGTCGAGCATGAGCTTGATGTTGCTGCACAAAAGGGCGGTCTGGCGCACCGACGCCTTGATAATGTCCTTCGCCCAGGCGTGGCCCGCCGCGGCCGCCTCGAAGACCTCGCGCGCAGTGGCCCCGGCTTGGTGAGGTGCTGCCTGTGCAGCTATCCAATTGCCGGAGACGTGGTCCTCGAAAACACCTGTGTTCTCATCAAGGCTGCGCAGCAGGCCAAAATGACCGGCGAGCCCGCCGAGCAGGCGGCCGTTGACGACGATGCCGCCGCCAATTCCGGTCGAAATGGTGAGGAAGACGAGATCTTGGCCTTGGCCGGCGCCGAAGGCGAATTCGCCCCAGGCGGCGGCCTGCGCGTCGTTGGCGGCGAGTACGGTCTCGGCTTCTGCGAGCCTGCTGACGGTCGCGACCAGCGGAAAGCGTTCCGGAATGTCGAGCGTCTTGCGGTTGAGTGGCGACCAGCAGCCGTCGTCGATGATGCCGCTGATGGCAACGCCTGTTGTGCCGTAGCGGCCTTTCCAGCCTGAAATCGCGTCGAACAGGGCCGTCAGCCACTGCTCGGGGTCGCCGCTGCGCGGGGTCGGCATCTTGTGCGTCTCGACCACCTCGGACCCGCGCACGAGCGCGGCGAGCATCTTGGTGCCGCCGATGTCAAGCGCGAGAACGGTGTCGGCCATGGCAATCAGGCTCCGGCCTTGGCGATGGTTTCGTCGAGTGCCGAGCGGAACCAGGAGGTAACATATTCCGGCCGGGTGATGGCGGAGCCAACCACGACCATCGATGCGCCCGATGCCAGCGCCTGCTGCGCCTGGGCGGGGGTGCGGACATTGCCCTCTGCGACTACGTACGGCGTTAGCTTGCGCATCGCCGATATCAGCGCGAAATCGGGTTCCGTCGGCTCGACCGGGCCGGTGTAGCCGGCAAGCGTGGAGCCGACGACATCGGCGCCCTCGGCCAGCGCCTGCTCGGAATCGGAGATGACGGAGCAGTCAGCCATGGCGGCGCGGCCGTGGGAATGGATGCGTTCGATAAGCGCCCTAGTCGAAACCGGGCGGATGCGCTGGGTGGCGTCATAGGCGATGATATCGGCGCCAGCTGCAGCGAGCGCATCGACGTCTTCGAGCCAAGGCGTGATGCGGACGGGCGTGTCGTCGAGGTCGCGCTTGACCAGGCCGACGATCGGCTTTTCGGTGGCTACGCGGACGGCTGCAACGTACTCGGCGGATTCAATGCGTAGGGCGGCGGCACCGCCGTCGATGGCCGCCAGCGCGAAGCCCACAACCATCTCGGCCTTGTCCATGGCTCCACCCTTCACGGGCTGGCAGGATACGATGAGACCATTGTCGAGGGCTTTGAAGTCAAGCGGCACGCGGGCATCTCCTGTGATGCCCAAACGGTAGCAGTCTAAGACCAGATTGCAACAGGCTTTGAACTGGTATTATCGCATCAATTCGATGACGAAGTCGTAGACGTCGCCGCGGTATTTGGTCTGGGTGAACTCGACGATCTGGCCGTCGGCGAGGAAGCAGCGGCGCTCCATGATGAGGAGGCTGGCATCGTCGGGTGTGCCGAGCAACTGGCGCTCCTCTTCGCTCGCAGGCTTGGCTTGCATGCGCTGCAGCGCGCGAACGGGCTTGGCGCCGGTTGCCTCGAGATATTCGTAGAGCGAGGCTTGAACAGCTTGCGGATCGGGCACAAAACGGGCCGGCAGCGTGGCGATCTCGATGGCGATGGGCGTGTCGTCGGCGGTGCGGAGGCGGCGCAGGCGAACGACCTTTTCACTGCCGGAGATGCCCAAAGCCATCATCTCGGCCGGCGATGGCCGTGAAATCTCGCGCGAAATCCATACGCAGCCAGGCTCCAGTCCGCGCGAGCGCATGTCCTCGGAGAAGCTGGTCATGGTCGCAAGCGACTTCTCCAGTCGCGACGACACGACAGTTTTTGCGCCCTGGCGGCGGTCCAGCAATCCGTCGGAGACAAGGCCGTCGATGGCCTTGCGTACGGTGACGCGCGAGATGCCAAGCGCATCGCACAGGGCGCGTTCGCTGGGAATGACCGCGTTCCGCTTGAGGTGCGAGGTACTGATCGTCTGCTTGATTGCGTCTTCCAGCCGGCGGTAGAGCGGTTCGCCGCTCTCGCCCGAAAGCTGATTTGCGAGGAAGTCGAGGATTGCCTGTTCGCCCATCGGAGCCACCTGTGGAAAATCGCTCCTTTATGAAGAATTTTTTTCAGGTGTTAAACTGGTATTGTTCTTGTCGGGTCGATTTTGCGGCATGTCGACCGTCGGGTGGCCAAATTGCAGGAGCCGACGCGCCACGGGCAACAGCTGCCTCCAACGTGACGCCGCTGCCAAAGCGCTAGCCAATCCGCGGGCTACCACAACGCGGTTTGAACGTGGATCAGTCGACTGTGCACCGCTGGCACCCGCTTAGTCGCCGACGTAGCCAGTGATCTTGCCGTGCAGTTCCGAGACCCGGTTCATGCGTCCTTCGATCGTGACCCCAAGTTCGTTGAATATGYCGTTGATCAGCAGATTGCCGAGGCTGGCCATCTGCGCTGTCGATTCCCAGAACATGCCGAATTCGGTCGGGACGACGAACATTTCGTCGGCGAGGTCGCGGCCCCAGTCGCAGAAGGCGTCGGTGATCAGCGTGATCGGGATCTTCGCCTTCTTGGCTTCCTGCGCCAGAAGCAGGTTCAGGCGTGAATAGCGGCGGGCTTCGAAGATCACCAGGCAAGAGGATTTGGGTGGGTTCAGCAGGATCTCGCTGAAATTACCGCCGGCGATGTCCGCTAGCTGAACGCCGGGGCGAAGGTATTGCAGCTGGTTGGCGAAGTACTGGGCGATGCCGCGCTCGGTCTGGAAGCCGGCGACGAATAGCTGGGGCGTGTTGGCCAGGCGCTTGACGGCGCGGGCCCACTCCTTGGTGTTGGCGATCTCGTAGATCCTGAGCAGTGCGGCGATCTCCAGCTCCAGGCTGCGCGCCAGCGCATCGCCGTTCTGGCTGCGGTCGCGGAATTCCTTCAGCCGGTCCCCGGCCAGCCAGGGCTGGGTGCCGATGTTGTCGCGGAGGTCCTCCTTGAGGTCCTTGAAGCGAGCATAACCAAGCGTCCGGCAGAATCGCCCGACAGTCGGTTCGCTGACGCCGACCTTGCCGGCGAGCGTCGCCGAGGTCTCGAACGGCACGCCGTTCAAGTTTGCCAACATGTAGTTGGCAAGCGCCTTTTCGGCGTTGGTGGCGGTGGCCAGGCTTTCGATAAGCCTTCGGCGGACCGATTCCGTCATTTTGCTCTCCCTGTCTGGGGCGGGACTTCTTGTAAGAATTCTATCACAGAATCGATTGACGTTTGTTTTTTTTCAAAATAGCTTGGCCACACCTCGTTGAGGAGCGGGGAAGAAAATCGTTGCTGGGTTGCGGGCTTGCGCCGGCACTAAACAGCAACCAGGAGGAAACGGCGCATAGCTGGCGCAGGTCATCTGACCGTACCAGCTCGCGAATTCTTGTCTGTTGTCGAAAAATGCTGCTTCCGCGGCGTGGCGGGCTTTTGCCAATTTTCCAAGGGGAGGTTGAACATGAATCGACGTGGGTTTCTTGCTTCGGTATCGGTGGTCACGCTGGCCGCGGGCTTCGGCCTGGCTGGGGGATATTCAGCGCGGGCATCAGAACCGGAGGCCGTATTTGCTCTCGGCAGTGCCGAAATCGGCGCCCCTCATCACGATCCAATTCGGGCCACCTTGCTCAGCACCGTCG
>NZ_JBFUKO010000237.1:0-7747 GCF_056400805.1 Aminobacter sp. P4_H6_2 | reverse complement strand
GTCCCAGTCCGCCAATGCCGGTGATGGTCAAGGCCATGCGCGCGCCATCGCGGGCATTGGCGTTGTGGTGCCAATAGCCGATGAGCAGGAACGAAAAGACGCTGGTCAGCTCCCAGAACACCACCAGCAGGATGAGGTTGCCCGAAAGCACGACGCCGAGCATCGCGCCCATGAAAGCCAGGAAGAACGAAAAGAACCTTGGAACCGGGTCGTCGGGTGACATGTAGTAGCGGGCATACAGTACCACGAGAAACCCGATGCCGCTGATCATCATGGCAAATAGCCAGGCGAAGCCATCCATGCGCAGCGACAGGTTGAGACCAAGCGTGGGGATCCACTCGATGGTGCTGCGAATGGCACCGCCGCCAGCGACAGCCGGATAACTGACAGATGCCAGGAACAGCGTGACGAGCGTTATGGCCCCAGCCAGCCAGGCTTCGGCATTACGTGCATTGGTAGGCAACAGGGCAGCAATGGCACTGCCCACGAAAGGCAAGACGATCATCCATATCAATGATGTTTCGTCTGTCATTCTTCGTGGGCACTCATCTGGGTGGTGGGAACTATTGCGTGATCTCGCCCATTATGGTTGACTCTGTGGTGATCCGGCAAGGCTTCATTCGATGAATTTACTTCCTGAGCAATGCAGGGCCGCGCGCGGCCTGCTCAACTGGACGCAGGAACAGCTGGCAACACTCGCTGGAGTGTCGCGCAGCACGATCAAGGATTTCGAATGCCATCGCCACGCCCTGCACCGCACGACCGAAAATTTGCTGGTCGATGCGCTGATGCAAGGCGGGGTGCTCTTGCTTTCCTCCGAAAATGAAGGACCAGGCGTCCGCCTCAAACAGCACGGGTCAGTGACGAAGCAGCCCAGGCCAAAGGCGGTCGCTGTGGATACGCTTGTGAGCGAAAGCTGACGTGACCTGGCGACGAAAAGCCGCGGGATCGTACGGCCTACGTTTCGACTAGCCCCTGCAGCATAGCTGCCGGAAGTGTCCTCAACCTGATGCGCGAGGCTCGTTCCTGGTCACAATAGACCATGTTGCGGGCGACACGCTTGGCGCGGCCGCGGCCTTCCGGGGCACCGGTGTTGGGATTGACGTCGAACTTCGGAAAGTTGCTCGAGGATATGTCGAGGCGAAGCCTGTGGCCCTTCTTGAACAGATTGGCCGTGGCGAAGGGTTCGATGGTGATGCTCATCACCTCGCCCGGCACGCAAGGTTTTGGCGTGTCGAAGCCATCGCGGTAGCGGCAGCGGAAAATGCCGTCCGTCAGGATCATGGTAAAGCCGGTCGGGTAGTCCTCGCTCGGCGGATAGACGTCGATCAGTTTGGCGGTGAAGTCGGTGTCCAGCCCGTCGGTAGCGGCGAACAGTTCGACAGTCACCGGGCCAATGACGGCGGTATCTGTTGCGAATGGCTCGGTCTCGAAAGACAGCACGTCAAGCCGTGCCGAAAGCGGCAGATTGGTGTCCTCGCAGCCGAAGAACCGAGCCTGCTCGCGTTGATCAAAACCACCGCCTTCAAATACCGGCTGGCCGCTGGTCAACGCACCGCCAATCGTCGGCACCGGGTTCTTCGGATCGAAGTCATAAACGAACGGGGCAGCACCGGGGGCAGGGGCCTCCGCCGACAGGCTGCCATCTTCGTGCAGGTGCAGCACCGTTTCTTCTGAGGCCGGCACCGGCCAATCCGGCGCGGCGATCCAGCGCCCGCCATGGTCGAGGCGCCCTTCCGTGGTCTTGCGGCCCGACCCACCGCCCATCAGGAACAGGCGGGCGCGGGGCTCAGCCTCAACACCGTTGTCGACGCCCTTCATCCACCGGTCGAACCAGCGTCGGCGGAATTCCAACCAGCTTTCGGTGACGTTGCCGCCCAAGGGCGCTGCGGTGCCGAATTCGACATCGCCGGCGAAGCTGGCGTTGCGGTTGCCGTGCAGATTGGGGCCCATGAGAAGCGCCACGGGACGGTCCCGGTCGCGCGCCAGGCCTTCATAGTTTTCGAAGGTAGTCTTGACGTAAGCATCGTACCAGCTCGACAGCAGCGCGACGGGCACATTCGGGAATGTATCGTAGCTTTCGGCGGCGTAGATGCCGGGCTGTTTCCAGTAGTCGTCAAAGGTGCCGTGCCGCCACTGCTCGAGCAGGTAGTCCTCGTATTCGGGGACCCAGCGCACCGGCGAACGCCCCTCGGACCAGGGCATGGCGTTGAACCAGCTCCTGACGTCCTCAGCTTCCAGCGCGCGCAGCAGGTTCGGGTCCTGCTTTGCCGTGACGCTCTCGCGGGCGTTGTTGTAGGCCCAGGTCGCCTGCTTCAATTCAAACGCGCCGCCCTGGCGAATGCCGCAGGTAAAGGCGTTGGAGAAGCCACCGGAATCCAGCACCATGGCTGCGAGGCCTGGCGGGTTGAGGCAGGCCAGCGCCATTTGCGTGTGCGCTGCGTAAGAAAGGCCCATCGTGCCGATCTTGCCATTCGACCAGCTTTGCTCGACGATCCAGGCAAGCGTGTCGTAGCCGTCTCGGCCTTCGGCGAGGTATTTGGTGAACTCGCCTTCCGAGCCGTAGCGGCCACGGCAATCCTGATAGATCACGATATAGCCGTGACCAACGAAGTGGCTGGCGACCTCGGCCCGGGTCATCGGCTTTGTCATGCCGATTTCGATTTCCGAACGCGAGCGCTCGCCCTTGCCGTAGGCGGTCCGCTCCAGGATGACGGGCAGGGCGTCTTGCGACGCCTTGCCGTCATTTGCCGGACGATAGATGTCGGCAGCGAGCCTGACACCGTCGCGCATCGCCACCATCACATCGCGGTGGACCACGACGCCGGGGCTCACCGGCTCGGCTGCGGGCAAGGATGCGACATCCATCGTTTTGGCTGCTGCTTTCATGACTGCCTTACTTCGCCGTATGGGCATAGGTGGCGAGCGTGTCTTCGCCCTTGGAAGGGGTGAAGGCGATGCCGTCGCGGCTCGCCCAGGTGACCACCGGCCAGTAGAGCGGCATGATGGCGACGTCGCCGAAGGCGATGTCGGCAGCTTCGGCGAGCAGCGTATTGCGCTTGTCGACGTCGAATTCGGCCAGGGCTTCCTTCATCTTGGCGTCGTAGGCGGGATTGGAATAACGCGCCCGGTTGAATGAACCGGTGCCAGCCTCCTTATCGAACGTCATCAGCACATTGGTCATGCCAGGCGCCGAAGACGGGGTCGTGGTGCCGAAGGAGAAGACGAAGGCCGAGAATTCCTGCTTGCCGGCCGCCGCGACATAGACGCTGTAAGGCTGCGTGACGACGCCGTTGACCTTGAGACCGCCACGCGCAAACAACTGGCCAAGAGCCTGGCCGACATCGGAATCGCCGGCGAAACGGTCGTTGGACGAATGCACGGTGATGCCGAAGCCGTCAGGATAACCCGCCTCGGCAAGCAGAGCCTTGGCGCCGGCGAGATCGATTGCTTCTGGCTTGAGATTGGCTGAGTAGCCGCCGATGCCTTCGGGCACGAGCTGGCCAGCGGCCGCACCTGCACCCGACAGGATGCGATCGATCAGGAGCTGGCGGTCGACCATCTTCGACATCGCCTGGCGCACGCGCGCGTCCTTGAGCGGGCTCGGTGTCAGTTTGGCGCCTGCCTTGTCGGTGACGAACGGGCTGTCGTCGCGCGCCGTATCGAGCGCGAGATAAACGATGCGTGCCGAGGGCGTCGAATGCAGGGCAATGCCCTTGACGCTCTTCAGCGCTGCGACGTCGGCCGGCGGTACGGCGTCGATCAGGTCGACCGCGCCGGAACGAAGCGCTGCCACGCGCGCGGCGTTGTTGGAGATGGTGCGGAAGGTGACCTTTTCGAACTCCGGCTTGTCGCCCCAGAAGTCATCGTTGCGCTGAAGCACGAGGCGGTCGCCGGGCACCCATTCGACAAACTTGTAGGGGCCGGTGCCGATGGTCGCAGCACCGCTGTTGAAGTCCGCGATGCCTTTGCCTTCCGAGGCCTTCTTGGAAACGATGTAGACCATGCCAGCCAGTTCCATGAACTGTGGCGTCGGCTTCTTGGTGGTGAAGCGGATGGTGGTCGGATCAACGATCTCCATCTTGGCGATGGGACCGACATTGGCGGTGAACGGTGCCGGGCTTTTTTCAATCGTCGACACGCGCTCAAGCGAATAGACCACGTCCTCGGCGGTCAGCGGCGAGCCGTCGTGAAACTTGACGCCCTGGCGCAGTTTCACTTCCCAGGTCAGCGGATCGGTATTCTTCCAGGATTCGGCCAGGTTCGGCTTGATCTGCAGGTTTTCGTCCTGCTCGACCAGGCGCCCGAAAATATGCTGGGCGGCATTCTGGTTGTTGCCGGTGCGCGAGAATTGCGGGTCGATTGCCGAAGGCTCCGCTGAAATGCCCACGGTGAGGTCGGCAGCATATGCAGCCGTGGAAAGGCTGCTGGCCAAAAGCAAGGCTGCGAAGGTCGAACGGATGATCTGCATGGTCGTGTTCCCTTTTCTGTTCATGCAATGGCAGTTGTTGGGGCAGCGGACGAAGCCGCCTTGCCCGGCAAATCGTTGAGGTGGCAGGCGCTGACATGGTCCGCCGCGATCTCGCGCAAGACCGGCCGCTCGACGCGGCAGCGATCGAAGGCATGCGGGCAGCGCGGATGGAAATGGCAGCCGGAAGGCGGATGAAGCGGCGAGGGGATTTCGCCCTTCACCGGATTGAACTGCCGCTTGCGCTGCTTGATCGTCGGCACCTCGGAAAGAAGTGCGACCGTGTAGGGATGATTGGGCGCGGCGAAGAAGGCGTCGGCTGGCGCACTTTCGACGATGCGGCCGAGATACATGATCGCGACGCGGTCGGAGATGTGTTTGACCACGCCGAGGTCGTGGCTGATGAACAGGTAGGTGAGGCCGAGCTCCTGCTTGAGCTCCATGAACAGATTGAGAATCTGCGCCTGGATCGAGACATCGAGCGCCGACACCGATTCATCGCAGATGATGAAGCGCGGCTTCACCGCCAGTGCCCGCGCGATGCCGATACGCTGCCGCTGTCCGCCTGAAAACTGGTGCGGGTAGCGGTTGAGGTAGGACGGGTCGAGGCCGACACGCAACATCAGCGCGGTCACCATCTCGGCAGCTTCGCTACGCGCCACCATGCCGTGGGCGACGGGCGCTTCGCCGACTATGTCGAGGATCGTCTTGCGCGGGTTGAGCGAAGACATCGGGTCCTGGAAGATCATCTGCGAGGCTAGCCGCGCAGCCTTTGCCTCCGAGCGCGGCAGCGCCGACATATCCTTGCCCTGCCAGCTCATGACACCGTCGGACTGCGGCAGGATGCCAGCCATGATGCGGCCGAGGGTCGACTTGCCGCAGCCGGATTCGCCGACCAGTCCGACAACTTCACCGGGGTTAATCTTCAGCGAGACGCCATCGACGGCATGGACGACACGCTCCTCGACATTGGCGCCGACAAAGCGTGCAAGCCGTTCGGCGTAGTCGAGCCCGCGCGTGAAACGTTTGGAGATGGTGGTGGCTTCGACAAGAGGCGTCATGCTGCCCTCGCGATCTGCGGGTGGAAACAGCGCCAGCGGTGGCCGTCGACTGCGGTTTCTTCTGGCTCGGCCTCGCAAGCTGCGGTGGCTGCAAAGCAGCGCAGGCGGAACGGACAGCCTACGGGCCGCCCGAGCGGTGGCGGGGCCATGCCGGGAATGGGCGTCAGCGGTTCGCCGGGCTCGAGATTGGCCGGAACCGAACGCATCAGCCCGATCGTGTAGGGATGGACCGGATTGTCGAGCACGGTATCGGTCTCGCCAGTCTCGACGATCCTGCCGGCGTACATCACAGCGATCCTGTGGGCGAGGCCGGCGACGACGCCGAGATCATGGCTGATCCAGATCAGCGACATGCCGAAATCGCGGCTCAGCCCCTGGATCACCGCGAGGATCTGCGACTGGATGGTGACGTCGAGCGCTGTGGTCGGCTCATCGGCGATGATGAGCTCCGGCCGGTGCAGCAGTGCTATGGCGATGGCGACCCGCTGGCGCATGCCGCCTGAGAACTGATGCGGATAAGCGGCGAGCCGCTCGTCGGGCGAGGGGATGCCGACAAGGCCGAGCGCTTCGACCGCGCGGGTCCGCGCCTCGGCCTTGGACACCTTGTCATGGGCGCGCACCGTCTCGACCATCTGGGTCTCGATCGACAGCACCGGATTGAGCGTCATCATCGGGTCCTGGAAGATCATGGCGATCTTCTTGCCCCTCAGCGTCCGCATCTCGCTTTGTGAACGGCCGACAAGGTCTTGGCCGTGGAACAGGATCTTGCCGCTGGCGACACGGCCCGGCGGATCGACAAGGCCCAGGATCGAAAAGCCTGTGATCGATTTGCCGGAACCGGATTCGCCGACCAGACCGAGGATTTCGCCGCGGCCGACTTCAAAGGACACACCATCCACCGCCTTGGCGACGCCAGCCCGGGTGAAGAAATAGGTGCAGAGATTTTCAACCTTCAGCGTCATCTCAGCGCTCCGAAAGACGGGGGTTGAGCACTTCACGCAAGCGGTCGCCGACGATGTTGATGCTGAACACCAGCGCCAGCAGCAGAAGGCCGGGATAGACCGATATCCAGTATTGGCCCGACAGCAGCGTCTGGTAGCCATTGGCGATCAACAGGCCAAGCGATGGCTCGGTGATCGGCAAGCCGATGCCAAGGAAGGATAGTGTCGCTTCGGCCGATATGGCATTGGCCACCTGCAGCGTTCCGATGACGATGATCGGCGGCAGGCAGTTGGGCAGCATGTGGCCAAACAGGATGCGTGGCTTGGAAAGGCCAAGCGAGGCGGCGGCTTCGACATATTCCTTGCCGCGCTCAATGAGGGCAGCGGCGCGCACGGCGCGGGCGAACTGCGCCCACTGCACGATGACCAGGGCCAGCACCACCTTCCACACACCCTGGCCGAGCAACGCCAGCAGCATCAGCGCCACCAGGATGGTGGGGAAGCCGAGCATCAGGTCGACAAGGCGCATGATCAGCGTGTCGATGCGGCCGCCATAATAGGCCGCGGTGAGGCCAAGTGCGGTGCCGAGAGCAAGAGCGATGACACCGGAAAACAGGCCGACGCCCATCGATGTGCGCAGGCCGTAGACCATCGCCGAGAACATGTCGCGGCCCTGGCCGTCTGTGCCGAGCCAATAGGTTGTGCCCGACATGCTTTCCGACATCGGCGGCAGGCGCGCGTCGAAAAAGTCGATCGCGGCGAGATCATATGGATTTTGCGGCACAAGCGATGGGCCGAAGATGGCGGTTGCAATCAGGATCAGGCAGACCGCCAGCGCGATCGTAGCCTTGGGGCTGCCGAGGATGCCGCGCAGCGAACGCGCCCAGAATGACTGGCTTTCCTGGAAACGGTGGGTGAGCGCGGTCATTGTGTATCGCTCAGCCGAATGCGCGGATCGAGCATCGAATAGACGATGTCGACGGCGAGGTTGATGAAGATGAACATGGTGACGACGACCAGCAGGTAGGCAACGACCACGGGCCGGTCGAGCACGGTGATGGAATCGATCAGAAGCTTGCCGATGCCGGGCCAGGCGAAGATTGTCTCGGTCACCACCGCAAAGGCGATCAACGAGCCGAACTCCATGCCGACCACGGTGACGATCGGGATGAGGATGTTCTTCATCACATGGACCGAGATGATGCGGCGCTCGGACAGGCCCTTGGCGCGGGCGAATTTGATGAAGTCGAGCGGCATCGTTTCACGCACGCCGGTAC
>NZ_JBFUKO010000236.1:0-7771 GCF_056400805.1 Aminobacter sp. P4_H6_2 | reverse complement strand
CCTGTGCTTCGAGCAGCGGAATCGAGTTGATCAGAATGGCCTGGTTTGGAATAAACTGGCCGGATTTGCGAAGTTCGGCCAGCGCCGTCCGGGTCTCGATGCAGGCCTTTGGGACTGCCTTGGTCTCGACATCCTCGCGCGGGGGCAGGGCAGGAGGTCGTTGTAGGGGCGGTCAGGGCGGAAAGGCATGTCGATCAATCCCACTTCGATCGAAATGTCGGGCGGATACGTCGTCGGCATCGACATGTAGTTGAATCGTGTCGATGGAAACGCGATCCAACGGCATATTCTGAGCGTTGCGAGCCAGTTGCTCAGATGCAGAGGTGTCAAACGGCTCCAAAACTACCCCCCGATCGGCGTTCAATTTTGCCGGATCACAGGCGAAGCAGCTTTTCAACCCGATCGCCTCGCTGAGAAGCGTACCTGCAGGGGATAATACCCGTTCGAGATGATTTACCTAGTGACCAGGAGCGTCGTCCTCTTCAACGGAATCATCTGTCCCTTCCAGGGCATTGCGCCAGCGGCCGATGAGGGCCAGCAATTCAGCTTGAGCGCCAGATTGGGCGACATGCTCGTGTTGTCGAAGAGCCATGCGCAGCGATGTTCTCGACAGCCTCGTCGCTGGCAGCTCGATTTCGTCTGGCTCTTTGCCGTCCCGTAGAGCCACTTCGACCAACGACTTTGCCGCTACGGCTTCTGCGATCCCAAAGTCCTTCAGCAGGGATTGGAAAGCTCCATGCAGCTGTTTGTCGAACGGCCTGTCTCGTCCCATTTCGTCGCTGACGGGATTTCCGGGATGCAGTGAGCCAACAGGCAATAACCCAACAGGAATTGGCGTGTTGGCAGAATGGGTTCGGCAACCTTTCAGCAGTTTTGGCAGAACATGAGTGTGCGGCCCCGCCGGCGAAACCCCGCCTGTGTCGGGTCCACCGATCTTCTGGTAGACCTCGACGCGGCCGATGTTGGTCAATGCAACGCGGTGAGGATGCACCGAGAGGATCGCGGCCATCGCTTGATTTGTGGGATCCATCACTGATAGACCGAGATTGGCCCTCAGCACGCCCAGCAGCTTCGGATCGCTGGTGCGGATGCAGAAGTCGCATTGCGTCAGCTTCAGGCCCATGTCGAACAGGATACCTGTCCGATCGATGCCGCGGATGGCATTGTCGTCCGGGCCAATTTCGGTCAGCACCTGGCGCGCAGGTCTGCGCGCCAGGTGCTCAGGCAGGCAGAGTGCCAGTGCCTGGCTCCAGCGATGTCTTTTCGGGCTGAGAGTCTCGTAAGCGACGGGAACGATGTTCGCGAGAGCTGCAGACACGATACGGACTCCGCCTCTTCGCGTTGCCCGCGTGAGGCGAGCTGGATCGTCAATCACCGGAATTTCGCCGAGGTCCTGATGAAACTCGGCTATGGCTCCAAAGGTGCCCATGCTCCATCCGCTCTGCCAATTGGCAAGGTGCTGGCCAAGAAGGTCCTGAAGTCGGTTCATGGGATCATTCCTTCGTGGGGGCTGTTGCCAGATCAAGCGGTTGCACCAGCATTCCGCCTCTCGCTTCGCCAAAATGGGCTTCCACCCCATAGACGGCGCGAAGCTTGCCGGGCGTGAGGACTTCGGAAGGCGATCCGTCAGCGACGATCCGGCCTGCATCTATGAGCAAGAGTCTGGAACACCACCGCGCCGCAAGCCCGAGGTCATGCATAGAGGCGATGACACTTCGTCCCCTGCGTGCCTGATCGGTGAAGAGGTGCATCAGGGCGATCTGGTGCGAAGGATCGAGGCCTGCAGTGGGTTCGTCGGCAAACAGCAGGGGGGTGTCCTGCGCGAGCGCTCGCGCGATGAGCACGCGAGCCTTTTCGCCGCCAGACAGCTCTGTCGCCGGGCGTTCACGATACCGTTGCACCTCCATGCGTGCCATCGCTTCTTCGACGATCTCCCTGTCCTTGTCCGACAAAGGCGCGAAGCTCGGGCGATGCGGGGCCCGTCCAAGGCCGACGAGCATTTCAACCGAAACCGACCAGGCAATCTCCCTGTCCTGGGCGACATAAGCGGCATGACGGGCCCGTTCGCGTGCGGAGAGCCTGGCCGCATCGAGAGGTCCGAATGCGACGCTCCCCACGGCAGGAAGCAGCCCAAGCAGCGCGCGCAACAATGTCGACTTGCCCGCACCGTTAGGGCCGATCAGGCCGATGAACTCGCCCTCGGCGACATTGAAGGAGATCCCATCGATGACCGGGCGGGTTCCAAGCGAGACCTTGAGGCTATGGACATCGAGCAGCATCAGGCGAGCTTCCTTCTCGTGCGCCAGACCAGCCATAGGAAGAACGGCGCGCCGACGATGGCAGTGAGGACTCCGAGCTTGAGGTCCTTGCCGGGCGCGATGATGCGCACCAGGATATCGGCCGCCAGCAGCATGGCAGCACCGCCAAGCGCGCTTGCCGGAAGAAGCCGGGAAGGACGCGATCCGACGAGGGGGCGCAACAGGTGGGGCACGATTAGCCCGACGAAGCCGATCGCACCGGACACAGCGGTCGCGGCACCTACCGATGCCGCTGTTCCTAACACGGCCAGAAACTGGACCCGACGAAGATCGACCCCCATGGTGGCAGCGGTATCGTTGCCGAGGGTCAGCGCATCGAGTGCCTGCCCCAACGCCGCAAGCAGCAGCCAGCCGATGAGCATGAATGGCAACGCAAGCCAGACGTGGGTCATCGACCGGTCGGTCAGGGAGCCCAGCATCCAGAACATGATCTCGAGGGCGGCAAATGGGTTCGGCGAGAGATTGAGCGCTAGAGACGTCATCGCGCCTGCGAAACTCGATACGGCGACACCTGCCAGAATGATGGTCAGCGTGCTGCCGCGAAGACCTGCCAAAGCCTGGACGACCACGACTGCGACGGCCGCCGCAGCGAGCGCTGAAAGCGGAAGTGCCAAGGCAAACACTGATGTGAGCCCGGAGTAGATGGCGACCACGGCACCAAGCGATGCCGATGCACTCACGCCGATCAGCCCGGGTTCAGCCAGCGGATTGCGCAGGTATCCCTGGAGCGCGGCACCCGATAGGCCAAGGGTAGCTCCGACCATCAGGCCAAGCAGAGCGCGGGGCAGGCGGATTTCCTGCATGACCAGGGCGATCGCATCCGCCTTTGGGGAGAACAATGCGGCGAGGCTGTCGGAAAACGCTATCGCTGCCGGGCCCACGGTCAGCGACAGCAGAAACAGGCAGGCAGTAACCAGCGCCAAGGCCGCAAGTACCGCATAGTAGGGCATTGGGGCTCTCATGGATTTCCCCTGATGTTGCTGGCCGCAGCTTGGAGGATCCGAGCCGCTTCAAGCGTGAAGGGAGCACCACAGATCGTGTAGCCGGAGGGTACGGTGACCGATCTTCCTGAGGCAGCGATGGCGCGATAGGCCGGGTGGACAAAGTTCTCTTGCGCAAGCGCAGGAGCCCCGTAGGACGTGTTTCCGTCGGCGATCAGGTCAGGCTGGGCGAGGACGAGCATTTCCAGCGGCAACCGAGAGCTTCCAGACAGGCCGAGCTTGTTCGCGAGGTTGGCCAGGCCCGAAAGCTTGACGACCTCGTCTACCAGCGTGCCGGCGCCTGACGTGTAGCTATTGGCATAGTAGGTGGCTACCGTCTTGCCTGAGGGTGGTTCCTTCTCGAGCTGGGCGATGCCCTTGTCGAGTTCGCCGACAAGTTCGGCTGCCCGGTCCTCCCTGGCGAGGACCTTACCCATTCGAAGGATGTTCGCACGGATGTCGGCGATCGAACTGTCGGGAGCGAATTCCTCGACCCGGATGCCCAGGCGCCGAAGCAGTTCCACCGTCGTTCTCGTGGTGTAGGTGCCTGCCAGCACGAGGTCGGGCTGCATCAGGAAGACCTCCTCCGCGAGACCATGATTGACGGCAATCCCAGCCGCCTTATCGAAAAGAACGGAGGTGCTGGGATCGCTTGCCATGTAGGAGACCGAGTGCAGCTGTTCCTTGTCTGCAATCAGCATGGCCAGCTGATCGGTGCACACGTTCATCGAAACCACGCGGCTGGGGCCGTCGGCTGCTTCTGCCGCAGGTGCAAAGGCCGCCAGAACGAGCGCGCCAGCGAATGAGCACAGCCATTGATGAAGGCTTGCTCTTGAAAGGCAGCAGGGAGACATCCGCATCATCTCAAAACTGGCGCGTGAAGCTGAGGTTGATGGTCCGTCCTGGCGCTCGATAGTCGGTGACGGTTGAATACTGCTCATCGAATAGGTTCTCGACCGAAAATTTCAGGCTCGATCTGTCATCAAAGGCATAGTCGGCCGTGAAGTCCACGGTGACATAATCCGGCAGCTTGACCGTGTTTGCGGCATTGGCATAGCGCGGGGAGGCGTAAAGCAGCTTGGCCGTGAGGTTGAGCTGCTCGGTTGCCCGGTAGCCGATCTCCGCCGTGGCCTTGAACCGGTCGCGGTAGGGAATGTAGAGCCCGTTGTCTTGGTTCTTTGGCTCGCGATAATCGATCGTAGCCTTGCCGCTCCAACTGTCGCTGAATTGGTGAGACACCGAAGCCTCTACGCCCGAAACCTTGGCTCTGGCGACGTTGAAGGGGAGGTACGTTGGGGGATTGGACGCGATCGCGTCGGTGAGCCAGGTCTGGTAGAGGGCTACGTCAACCGTCGTGTCGACCGTCGGCCGCCAGTTCAGGCCGATCTCGTAGGAACGAGACTTTTCCGGCTTGAGGTTTGGATTCGAGTAGCCCGGGTAATAGAGGTCGTTGAAGGTCGGGGCACGGAAGCCTGTGCCGTAGGACGCTCGCGCGATGAGATCCGGAACGATTTCCCAGCTGGCACCGAGATTGTAAGTCGTCGCATCGCCGAACTGTTCATTGTGATCATAGCGCAGGCCGCTATCGATGGTGAGTGCGCCATACTCGACCGAATACTGCCCGAAGACCGCGACCAGATTGCGGGAGTCGACACCGAAGTCGACGGTCGAGTCCACGCTTTCGCGATAGGCTTCAGCACCGCCAGCAACGACATGCGTTGCGTCCCCAAACTCGAAGGATTTCTCCGTCGATGCGAAGATTCCGAAGCGCTGCGTGTCAAACTCGCTGTTGCCAACAACACCATCACGGAAGTTGGTCGAACGGTCTAGGCCGCTGGAAACCTCGACAGTCGAATTCCAGCTGTCCGAATGCTTCAACGTGGCGCCGATCTTTCCGGCGAAGGTATCGGTGTCGACCTCGTTGAACGACGGAAACGAATTGTCATACTCCGTCCGGCCACGGGCAAAGAGGCCATCTGCGTAGAGCCGCCCCCAGTCGTAGGATTTGGCGACAGAGAAATTTAGCGAGCCCTGCAGGAAGCCGTCATCATCGGGTTCATGACCCCATGCCAAAGGGGTCGTGAAGTCATAGCCTTGGGTGCCGAGAAGRCTGCCGCCCACAGCGTATTCAACGCCGCCTGCCGTCTGGCCACGCACGTTGCCGGATACATGTGCTCCCCAGGGATATGTTACCCCCGTTGTAATCGATCCGCAGCGATCGCGTCCGTCGTCGCACTTGCCGCCCTGCCTGGTGATGATGTTGATCACGCCGCCAATGGCATCTGCGCCGTATTGGGCCGAATGCGGACCCTTCGCGATTTCGATACGCTCGATCGCGGAGAGCGGGATGTTGAAGATCGAGCTTATTCCGCTGGTGGCTGAGGCCGTACGCACGCCATTGACGAGCACGAGTGTCTGCCCCGAGGACATGCCCCGAAGATAGACATTTGTTGCGGAGCCTTGGCCGCCATAACCGATGATCGAAACGCCGGGATAGCGCTTGAGGAGCGAGGGCAGATCGGGCGCAGCCGATCCCTTGATCTCGTCTTCATCGATGACCGTGACGGAGGAGGTAGCCCGCACAAGCGAACTTGCGCGGCGAAGAGGCGTGGTGATCACCAGCCTATCGAGCAGGGTCGGCCCTGATGAAGGCAGCTCTTGCGCGTAGGTGTGACCGGGAAGTGCCAGCGACAGTGCGCCGGCGGCAATAAGTAGTCTCTGCAATTTTGCCCCCAAATGGTTCGGGTGGCGCGGTTAGGGCGCGCCAGTTTCTCCAAACCGCAGGCAGGCAGGTGCAGGGATGCAATTCACCCTGCGGCCCTCCGCATGCGGCAACACTTTTCAATGTCACCGCCACGAGCGACCGCGCCTGTCCGCACCCCGTGGACAAAGCATGGGTGACTGGAACGGGCAGGTCTCCTGACTTCCGTGTCTCAGCCTTTCTCCGCCTTCCCGACCGCATAACGTGCGCTCAGTGGCATGTTGGAGAAGGCTCAACGGTTACAGTTGCGGGGGCAGTCGCGGATTCGGCCAGTGGCCTCACCGTGTTCCCTTTTCATCCACCTCTCGGCGGAACCAATTCCGAGTCGGAAAATAGCCAGCGCGCCGAAGTTGTCAATTGGAGGGGTATCGGAATTCTTGCAGCGAGTGCATCTCATTTGTCGTAGGCAAATTGAAAGGCGTCAAATTCGGGTCTAATCCAGTTATTGCTGCCTAACTGGGACTTGTTTTCTGTATTATTTGCCAGGCATGGGCCTTCATGCTGCAGGTATAGTATTCTGTATTTGCGGAGAATTATGACAGCGACCGATGCGACGCGCCCGCCGCGACGCACGTTCAGATAAGTGGCGTAGATCCACAGATACGGCCAGTCGCCTTCGATTGGCCGGGCCAGGAAGGCCTGACCTTGTCGTGGTCTCTTCGCACAGCCACGTGACCTGGCTCTCGGAAATACTGCTCATGCCCATCGCCATGACCGGATCGTGGACCGAGCGCGTCGAGATGCGGCTGCCCCACGCCCCATCAGTTTTCTAGCTCCAAAATTGCATGACTGCGTCCGCAGGCGCTCGTAGTCACGATGGCTGGGCGTGGTGCGGATTGGTCGGATGGCGCGGTAGAAGAAATAGCAAAATCAGATGGTTACGCATCTCTGTTAATTTTTTTATAGATGCCTATCAGGCATTTCACATGAAATCTAATAGGAATTTTACGGTTGCGGGCTCGTGCCAAACGTACCAAAGCCCGTGCTCGAATAGCGACGTTGCCCGACCCACCCAACTTCCCGGCGAGTATCCCTAACCACTGTGCTCGGTCATTGCGACTCGCACGGAGATCAAAGAGTTTTCGAAGGGGGGCAGCAAAGAGCCTCGGGTTTCAGCGGCATAACGTTCACCGAACAGTTCGAAATTCTTGCCGCACAATTGGCCTCGGATCAGGCGCTCTCTGCGCCTCCACTCAGCCGTTGCAACTGCCCTTTCTCGACGGCATGCTGAGTCTTATGAAACCCTCCACGCCGCGCGAAGCCTTAACGGAGGCGGTACTCGTACTCGACCGTGGTGATCTGAAACGTGCTGGCCCTTTCCCAAAGGCGACAAAAGATCGACTTCGTCCGCCGGCCTATGTATCCAGCCAACCAGGCGTCGGTTCGGGCAATGGAATGGCGTCGAGCAATGACCGTGTGTAGTCGGAATGTGGTGCCTCGAAAACGCGACTGCATGGGCCTTCCTCCGCGACCCTGCCTCCCTCCAGGACTATTACCCGATCGCAAATGGCGCGAATGACGGACAGGTCGTGGCTGATGAAGGCAACCGCGAGGCCCATTTCGCGACTGAGCTCGGCGATTAGGGCGAGCACCTGCGCCTGCGTCGACACGTCCAGGCCCGATACGACTTCATCGGCAAGCACGAAATCCGGCTGCATCACCACCGCGCGCGCGATGCCGACCCGCTGACGCTGTCCACCCGATAGTTCGTG
>NZ_JBFUKO010000235.1:0-7779 GCF_056400805.1 Aminobacter sp. P4_H6_2 | reverse complement strand
GCGCAATTTCGTTCGGGTTGCGCCCGAGCTGCAGCACCCAAGGGGCTGAAAGGTCGGGGCTCACCACCACAGGCGGGCGCTCGGCGTAGCGGTCATAGGCCATTGCGGGCGAAACCAGTTCGGCCAGCATGGCGGCCGATGCCAACAGGATCAGAGGTTTTCTCATGGACGCACTCTCAACTCGATCGTCGCCGCGGGGGCAGGGCACAACCCGTCCCCCGATTCGAGATCATGTTGTCTGTGCCTACCCACCGAAACGTGAATCGGGTTGCTTAAAATGCGAGATTGTCTGGAAACCTTTTGGTGTGGTTACCGACCGGTTCAGGAGTCTGGTAAAGCACGGGTAAATCATTGCAGCGCCGCGCGTCCTATTGGACGCGCAAAGGACGCTGCAACACTTTGAGTCGGCGCATGATCCTTTCCGAAAATCGGAATCGATTTTCGGGGTCATGCACTGCGCTGTTAACGAACGGATTTGTGATGGAAGAGAAAAAGACAGGCCTGATGCTGGGCGCGGATGGAGCAACGCGCTGCTTCTGGCCGGGCGCGCTGCCGGACTACCTGCATTACCACGACAATGAGTGGGGCCGCCCCGTCACGAACGATATCAGGCTGTTCGAAAAGATCTGCCTCGAAGGCTTCCAGTCCGGCTTGTCGTGGCTGACGATTCTGCGCAAGCGTGATAATTTCCGCGAGGCGTTTTCCGGCTTCGACTTCGACCGTGTCGCCGAATATGGCGAGACCGACATCGAGCGCCTGCTCGGCAACCCCGGCATCGTGCGCCATCGCGGCAAGATCGTGTCGACCATCAACAATGCCAGGCGCGCCCGGGAATTGGCTGATGAGGCCGGCTCGCTCGCCGCCTGGTTCTGGAACTTCGAACCCGGCGCGGACGAGCGGCCTGTGGTTGTCGACTATCCCACGCTGATCGCCAATCCGACGACGCCGACCTCGACGCGGATTTCGAAAGAACTGAAGAAGCGCGGCTGGAGCTTTGTCGGGCCAACCACAGTCTATGCCTTCATGCAGGCGATGGGACTGGTCAACGACCACATCGAAGGCTGCATGTGCCGGGGCAAGATCGAAGCCGAGCGCAAGGCCTTCAAGCGGCCGGGATGAAGTGGGCCGCTGTGCACTAGCCCTACCGACTCCAATGCCGTGACGTTCAAGGCGTCTGAATTAGGCAGCTGGATGAGGGCGTCCGGGACGCTCGGGCTATTGCTCGATCCGCCCAGCGAAATGATCGGCCGATGCGTCCACAAGCGGCCGAGCAAGAGCCATCACTTCTCGAAACGTCCTTTGTGCCCGCTACCGGCGATGTTCCAGACAAGCGCCTTGCCGGAAATCGTCAGCACCAGCCCGTCGAAGCCGCGGTCGTCGGGCGTATGGGTGCGGGAGGCGGCACGCCGCCCGGCGGGAATGATCTCCACCGAGGAACCCCGCTGCACCCAGCAGCCCTTGCCGTACTGGTCGTTGGCGCCATAGGCGAGCATGAATTCAAAGCTGCCGTCTGGCCGCAGTAGCAATTCCGAGCCGACTTCCATGACGCCGTTGAGATAATAATGGCCGGCAAGCTTTGGATTGCCCGGCGTGCAGGCCTGGGCCGCGCCGCTTGTCATCATGCAGGCAGCAAGCGCACTCAGGCCCGAGGTGGCGAGCGATGCGGTCATTCGTGGCATCGGCAGTGCTTTCTCTCAGACGTTCAGGCGCCCATGCCTGAAAACAACAAGCCGGCAGCGATCGTGGCTACCGTCGCCAATGCAGGATAAAGCACAAGGACACAGGTCAGCAGCGCTTCGCCAACCGAGGCCTTCGTCGGCTTGGCTCCCAGTTTTTCCGGCGGCGCCGGAGCCTTGTCGAATTCAGCGGCCCTTGGCATTCCCGTCGTTCCATATTTCGGATGGAGCGGCTTATCGGATGCGGCTGTATCGGCACGATGTCGGTTGGTTATCGGCTTTGTTTCGGCTCTGCAGGCCGCTCATCGTGCCAAACGCTTGCCGCTCCATCCCATTTCGGTTACGACACGCCGCGCCGTATCAGCGGCCAAAATTTCTGGAAAAAGTGCGGAATTCGACCATGGCCGACAAATCGGAAAAGATGAAAGCGCGGCTGCCGCGCGGCTTCGTTGACCGCAGCGCGGACGACATCCGCGCCGTCGAGAAGATGATGGTCGCGATCCGCGAGGTCTACGAGCTTTACGGCTTCGAGCCGGTCGAGCAGCCGCTGATCGAATACACCGACGCGCTCGGAAAATTCCTGCCCGACCAGGACCGTCCCAATGAGGGCGTCTTTTCTTTCCAGGACGATGACGAGCAGTGGCTGTCGCTGCGCTATGACCTGACCGCGCCCACAGCGCGTTTCGTCGCCGAAAACTATGAAAAGCTGCCCAAGCCCTATCGCAGCTACCGCTCTGGCTGGGTGTTCCGCAACGAAAAGCCCGGTCCCGGCCGTTTCCGCCAGTTCATGCAGTTCGATGCCGACACCATCGGCACACCGGGTGTCGCGGCCGATGCCGAGATGACCATGATGATGGCCGACGTCATGGAAGCTTTGGGCATCAAGCGGGGCGACTATGTCATCCGAGTCAACAACCGCAAGGTCCTCGACGGCGTGCTTGAGGCGATCGGCCTCGGCGGCGACGAGAACGCCAACCGCCGGCTGACTGTGCTGCGCGCCATCGACAAGCTCGACAAGTTCGGCCCCGAAGGCGTCAGGCTCCTGCTCGGCAAGGGGCGCTGGGACGGCGGCACGGAAGGTGAGGGCGACTTCACCAAGGGTGCCGGCCTGGACGAGGCGGCGATTAACACCGTTATCGCCTTCACTGAAGCCGGTGCTGCCGATTCCGACACCACGACCCAGAACCTCAAGGCCATCGTTTCCGGCAATGTTCGTGGCACCGAAGGTGTCGATGAACTGGCGCAGATCGGCTCGCTGGTTGCAGCGGCAGGCTATGACGATGGCCGCATCAAGATCGATCCCTCGGTCGTACGTGGCCTCGAATATTACACCGGTCCTGTCTACGAGGCCGAGCTTCTGGCTGAAATCCCCAATGACGACGGCCAGGTTGTGCGCTTCGGCTCGGTGGGTGGCGGTGGCCGTTACGATGGCCTGGTTTCGCGCTTCCGTGGCGAGCCGGTGCCGGCCACCGGCTTTTCCATCGGCGTGTCACGCCTGATGACGGCGCTGAAGAACCTCGGCAAGCTCGATACATCTGACGTCATAGCGCCGGTTGTGGTGCTGGTCATGGACAAGGACACCGAAAGTCTCGGCCGCTATCAGAAGATGGTCGCCGAGCTGCGCGCGGCAAAAATTCGTGCCGAAATGTATCTCGGTGGCGCCGGCATGAAGGCGCAGATCAAATATGCCGACCGCCGCGGCTCGCCTGTGGTCATCATCCAGGGCGGCGATGAGCGCGCCCGGGGTGAAATCCAGATCAAGGACCTGATCGAGGGCGCGCGCTTGTCGGCCGAGATCACCGACAACGCCGAATGGCGCGCAGCGCGCCCAGCACAGATCACCGTGCCGGAAGCCGACCTCGTTGCCGAAGTGAAGAAGATCCTGGCCGCGCAGGCGGAAGAGCGCAGCCGTGGCTAGTGAATGCACGCAGCGGTCTGCACTGCCCCTCATCCCCCTGCCGGGACCTTCTCCCCGTAGAACGGGGCGAAGGGGATTGGCCGCAACGCTGGCGCCTCCCTCGCCCCGTTTACGGGGTGAGGGTGAGGGGCATAGCCCCACCTACGTGGAGTTTCATCGGCCATGAACGCGCGTTATCCGGCCATCGCGTCCGATATCCTGAAGCTCTTCGCGGCGCGCGGGGCCGACGCCGTCGACGTGCCGGTGCTGCAGCCGGCCGATCCGTTCCTCGACATGGCCGGCGAGGATTTGCGACGCCGCATTTTCCTGACCGAAAGCGAGACGGGCGCGTCGCTGTGCCTGCGACCGGAATTCACCATTCCGGTCTGCCTCGACCACATCCACACGCAGTCCGGCACGCCGCGCCGATATTCTTATCTCGGCGAGGTGTTCCGTCAGCGCCGCGAGGGCGGCAACGAGTTTTTCCAGGCTGGCGTCGAGGATCTGGGCGACGCCGACACGGCGGTGGCCGACGCGCGTTCGGTGGCCGATGCGTTTGCGCTTTTGTCGCTGTGCCTGCCCGGCCACGATCTCACAGTCACGCTTGGCGACCAGGCTATCTTCGAGGCGGTGCTGGCGGCTCTCGGTCTGCCGCGCGGCTGGCGCATGCGCCTTGCTCGCGCCTTTGGCTCGGCTGAGCTTTTGGCTGCGGCACTTGGCGATCTCGCAGCACCCACGCGGACCTCCGCTTTGAGCGAACCGGTTGCTTCGCTGGTGGCGGACGGCGATCGCGAGGCCCTTGCCGCGCACATCGCCACTGGCATGGAACAGGCGGGCCTGTCGCCGTCGGCTGGCCGCACGCCCAACGACATCGCCCGCCGGCTCATCGAAAAAGCTGAGCTGCGCAGCGTACGTCTTTCTAGCGATGCCTTCGAGGCGCTTGAGCGCTTCCTTGCCATCGACGTGGCGCTCGACGAGGCACCTGCGGCACTCAAGGAATTCGCCGCTGGTGCTGGGCTCTCGCTCGGTGCGGCGTTGGAGAATTTCGCTGCTCGCGCCAAAGCTGTCTCCGGCCACGGCCTCGGCGCCCAATCCGTTCGCTATGACGCAGCCTTCGGTCGCCCGCTCGACTACTATACCGGCCTCGTCTTCGAGATTTCCGGTCCCGACGCCGAGCGCCCGCTGGCCGGTGGCGGTCGCTATGACCGGCTACTGACGCTGCTCGGCGCGGCAAAGCCCATTCCCGGTGTCGGCTTCTCCGTCTGGCTCGACCGTATCGAAGCCCTGAGGGGAGGCAACTGATGGCGATATCRATTGCGCTCCCTTCCAAGGGCAGGCTCAAGGAGCAGGCGCTTGAGGTGCTGGCCAAGGCTGGCTTCGCTGTTACGTTGCCCGACGACGACCGCCGTTACCGCGCCTCGATCGAGGGCAGGGCGGATATCGAGATCGCCTTCCTGTCGGCCTCCGAAATCTCTGGTGAGATCGGCCAGGGCAATGTCGACCTCGGCATCACGGGCGAAGACCTGATCCGCGAAAACCTCGCCGATTGGGAAAGCAAGGCCGAGATCGCAGCCCGCCTCGGCTTCGGCCATGCCGATGTCGTCGTTGCCGTGCCTGACATCTGGCTCGATGTCGACACCATGGCTGATCTCGACGATGTCGCTGCCGATTTCCGCCAGCGCCACGGCCGGCGCCTGCGCATCGCCACCAAATACTGGCGGCTGACCCAGCAATTTTTCTCCCAGATGCATGGCATCCAAGTCTACCGCATCGTCGAGAGCCTGGGCGCCACCGAAGGTGCTCCCGCTGCCGGCTCGGCCGACATCATCGTAGACATCACCTCGACCGGTTCGACGCTGCGCGCCAATCATCTGAAAATCCTGTCGGACGGCGTCATCCTGCGGTCGCAGGCGTGCTTGGTGCAGTCACGCAAAGCCCGCAGCGCGGCCGATGAGGCGGTGTTGTCCGAGTTCAATGCCGCAATAGCGGCTGCAGTTCGCGGATAATCCGCGCAAGCTCGATGCATTCATTGTGCCTGGGGCTGTTGCGGCGCCAGGCAAGGCAGATTCGGCGCTCCGGCACGGGTTCGGCGAAGGGCACGATTTTCAGATCGCGCTGATCGTGAGCGGGTCCCGCCGCCATCTCCGGTATCAGCGTCACGCCCAACCCATGCGCCACCATCTGCAGCAGAGTGGTCAGGCTGGTCGCGCCATAGCTGGCCATTGCCACCGGCTTGACGCTGCCGCAGACCGCCAGCGCCTGTTCGCGCAGGCAATGGCCTTCTTCCAGTAGCATCAGCCGTTCCAATGCCGGGCTTTCCGGCGGCACCGGCGGCGAAGCGAAATCCGGGTCATCTGCGGGTACCGCCAGATAAAAGCGGTCTGAAAACAGCTCCTGCGCCATCAGGCCGGGATAATCGAGTGGCAGGGCGGCGACGAAAGCGTCGATACGGCCGTTCAGCGCGTCCTCTGCCAGTGATCCGGTGATCGCTTCGCGCAGTTCCAGCCTGAGATTGGGATACTCGCGCTTCAGCGCCGGCAGGATATGCGGCAAAAGGTAAGGCGCCACCGTCGGGATGATGCCCAGGCGCAGTCTCCCTTCCATCGCCAGCCTGCCGCGCCGGGCAGTCGTTTCGACCTCGCGGATTTCGGCCAGGATGTTCTCGATGCGCGGCTGCAGGTCCAGCGCATCTTCGGTCAGGCGCACCGCCTTGCCGCCACGTTCGAACAGCGTGCACCCAAGACGCTCTTCCATCTCTGCGATCTGCGCTGAAAGCGCTGGCTGGCTGACACCGGCAAACTCGGCGGCGCGGCCAAAATGCAGCGTCTGGGCCAGCGCTGCGAAATATTCCATCTGTCGGATTGTCAGGCGTATCATAATCTTAGGTTATCAAGATCGTCAGAAAAGGCAATTTGGCTTTATCAAAATCTGCTCCTAGACTGGAATGGTTCCAATAAGACGGCGCTCCTTTCCGCTGCCGGGACCGAAGCCAAGAGGGAGGCGCGAGCCATGACAAAACCGACGACGACCACCAGCGCGGGTGCGCCAGACAACCAGCATTTGTTCGCTGCCAGCGGGCGCGGTCCGGTCGGGCTGTAGAGCTGCCGGCACACCGCGAAGCTGGCCGATCAAGCGCAATCACAACGACACAAAATACGTTCGGAGATGAACATGGACACGAAGACTGACGAAAACAGCGTGGGCAAATGCCCGGTCGCGCACACGACCGCCGGCAGGGCCAATCGCGATTGGTGGCCGAACCAGCTGGACCTCAAGGTCCTCCACCAGCACTCCAATCTCTCCGACCCAATGGGCGAAGCGTTTGACTACGCGAAGGAATTCGAAAGCCTCGACCTGAACGCCGTGATCCAGGACCTCACTGCCCTGATGACGGACTCGCAGGATTGGTGGCCAGCCGATTTCGGCCATTACGGACCGCTATTCGTCCGCATGGCGTGGCATGCCGCCGGCACCTATCGCATCGGCGACGGCCGCGGCGGTGCTGGCGCCGGACAGCAGCGCTTTGCGCCGCTCAACAGCTGGCCGGATAACGTCAACCTCGACAAGGCGCGCCGGCTGTTGTGGCCGGTCAAGCAGAAGTACGGCCGCAAGATCTCCTGGGCCGACCTGATGATCCTCGCCGGCAATGTCGCCTTGGAATCGATGGGCTTCAAGACCTTCGGCTTCGCCGGCGGACGTGCGGATGTCTGGGAGCCCGAAGAAGACATCTACTGGGGCTCCGAAGGCAAATGGCTGGCCGACGAGCGCTACAGCGGCGACCGCGACCTCGCCAACCCGCTTGCCGCCGTCCAGATGGGGCTCATCTATGTGAACCCGGAAGGGCCAAACGGCACGCCCGATCCGCTCGCCTCGGCGCGCGACATCCGCGAGACTTTTGCCCGCATGGCGATGAACGACGAGGAGACAGTTGCGCTCATCGCCGGCGGACACACCTTCGGCAAGACCCATGGCGCCGGCGATGCCTCGCTTGTCGGCCCCGAACCTGAAGCTGCCGACATCGAGCTGCAGGGCCTAGGCTGGAAGAGCAGCTTCGGCACCGGCAAGGGCGGCGACACGATCGGCAGCGGCCTGGAAGTCACCTGGACCACGACGCCGACGAAATGGAGCGGCAACTTCTTCTGGAACCTGCTTGGCTACGAGTGGGAACTGACCAAGAGCCCGGCCGGTGCCCATCAGTGGACACCC
>NZ_JBFUKO010000234.1:0-7795 GCF_056400805.1 Aminobacter sp. P4_H6_2 | reverse complement strand
GACCTATCCAGTCGAAGTCGCTGGCGTCGGCTACAAGCCGCTTTACGATCCGGACAATCTCAAGCCGCGGAGCTGAGGCTGCAGCGTAGCGACAGCACTTCGCAACATTGTGAATGAAAAGCCCGGCTTTCTGGCCGGGCTTTTCTTTTGAAACAAACGATTCTCGCTTACCCTTCAAAAATGTCGTCTGCGGCCAAAGCTCTTCTTGCAGGCAGCGCCGCGCTGGCGCTGGTGTTTGGGCTGGTGCCTCAATCCCGCGCGGTCGAGCAAGTCGATGTCGAGCTTGTGCTTGCGGTCGACGTCTCGCTTTCCATGTCGCCTGACGAACTTGAAATCCAGCGCCACGGCTATGCCGCAGCACTCACCGATGAACGTGTGTTGGCGGCGATTGCCCAAGGCGCCTATGGCAAGATCGCAGTCACCTATGTCGAGTGGGCCGGAGCGACGTCGCAGATCGTGGTGGTGCCCTGGACGGTGATCGCCAATCGCGCCGATGCCGAACGGGTCGTGAACCAGCTCTCGGCCAAGCCGCCCAACAGCGCCCGACGCACGTCGATCTCCAGCGCGATCGAATTCGGCAGCGACTTGTTTGCCGAAAGTACCTTCCGCGGTGTGAAACAGGTGATCGACATTTCCGGCGACGGACCAAACAACCAGGGACCGCCTGTCGATCTCGTGCGGGATGCCGCGGTTGCCCAAGGCATAACCGTCAATGGCCTGCCGCTGATGACCAATGGCGGATTCGGCAACGCTTATGATGTCGAGCATCTCGACCGCTACTACGCCGATTGYGTCATTGGCGGGCCGGGCGCCTTCATGATCCCGGTCAACGAGTGGTCGCAGTTCCCCGAAGCGATCCGGCGCAAGCTGGTGATGGAACTTGCCGGCCCCACTTCACGCCAGTGGGCGGCCGAGGAGGCTGCCCATCCACCTGTCGTTCTTGCCCAGGCGCAACCGAAATATGATTGCCTGGCCGGCGAAAAGCTGTGGCGCGATCGATCCTGGCTTTGGGACAGCCGGTAAACCTGACTATTCACTCGAGCGCTATTGCGACCAGTGAATACTCTGCCCGGACTCAGGCCGCGATTAGCTGCTTGCGGTCGATGCGCTCCTGCTGTGGCGAGCGTRCATAAAGCTCGCGGTAGCATTTGGAAAAATGCGAGGCCGAGACGAAACCGCAGGCCACCGCCACCTCGACCACCGGCATCGACGACTGGATCAGCAGGTGGCGGGCACGGTCGAGCCTGATCTCGAGATAATAACGGGCAGGAGATCTCCCCATCTCGGTACGAAACAGGCGCTCGATCTGGCGGCGCGACAGGCCGACATGGTCGGCGATCTCGATCAGCGACAGCGGCTCCGACAGGTGCGCTTCCATCAGTTCGATGATCGTCAGCACCTTGGAGTTCTGCACGCCAAGGCGCGCGCGCAATGGCAGGCGCTGGCGGTCGGTCGGGCTGCGCACGCGATCCGTCAGAACCTGTTCGCAGATGCGGTTGACGAGATTGTCGTCGAAATCGTCGCCGATCAATTTCAACATCATGTCGAGGGCCGCGGTGCCGCCGGCGCAGGTGTAGATGTTCTGGTCGACCTCGAAGAGATCGGCATAGACATTGGCCTTGGGAAAGGCTTCCGAGAAGCCCGGCAGGTTTTCCCAATGGATGGCGCAGCGCTTGTTAGACAGTAGGCCGGCATTGGCCAGCACGTAAGCGCCGGTGCACAGCCCGCCAACGGCGACGCCGCGATTATATTCCTCGCGCAGCCAGGCAAAGACGGACTTGTTGGTGTAGGTCTCGACATTGATGCCGGTGCAGACGATGACCATCGAGGGGCGCTCCGGCCCCGCCATCTTCTTGCGCTCGTCTTCGAGCGAGGTGTTGACGGCGCATTCAACCTGGTTCGAAGCCCGCACCGGTTTGCCGTCAATGCTGGCGAGCCGCCATTTGTAGGCTTCGTAGCCGAGCATGCGATTGGCGATGCGTAGCGGGTCGAGTGCGGTCGCAAAGGCAACCATGGTGAAATCGGGTACAAGGAAGAACACAAGCGATCGTTTGATCGGATGTCTGATGGCGTTCAAGGAACCCTCGCGCTGGCCGGAAACGACGCGAACTCGATGTCGCGAATAGCACAGCGTCAACAGCAAATTCCCTTGCTGTCAATGGGGTTGCAGCTGTCGCTAAAATTAAAATTGCGACATGGTCGCTTGTGGCTGCCATTTTGCGACCGGGACGTGGGCCAAAAGCATATCGCCCTCCGGCCTACGCCGAAAGGCAGTCAGGGCTGGATTGGTGTCACGGATTGGCCGGGTTCAGCCGACGAGCATGCCCAACCGGTTGGCGGCCATAGCGGCCGTCTGGCCTGGCATCGTCTTGGCGAGACGCTGGCGTTCCAACGCGGTCGACAGCGAGGTATTGCGGCGTATGCCGAATAGGCGGGCGAAAATCTTCATGACACGTATCCATGCATCGTGGTTACACGGGGTGCCTTCGCGTTGTGGAGTGGGGCAGCTCGTTTGCTGATGCGCATATAGGGCTTGGCCGGGGGCCGGTATGCTGCAAATACGAAGCGGCACACCTTAAAAGCGACATGGCTTGCGGCAGTCGCCATTCGTTGTGTTGCGRCTCATTGTACATGTGGCTTGGCGCGCATTTGTCGCGTGGCGATGCGGAAGACCTGCCACGTCTGTCACGCGGCAGGTCCGGCATTCGCCTCGATCACGTTCAGACCGCCTCGCCACCATGACCGCGGCGATGGCCGGTCTTGGAATCGAAAGCCTCGGGCCAGCCGATGTCCTTTTGCAGTTCGAGCGGCAGCGCGCCGATCGAACGTTCGGCATGAAAGCGGGTGCGGGCGGCGTTGAACTGGCTGGCGATGCGCCCGATCGATGAAAGAATAGACATTGCGGTTTCCTTTTCCTGCTGGGCCGGTTCAAGGCCGGCTTGAGGTGCTCGCCCGTGGGCACCGCTGGTTTCAACCGTCTCGCGCAATCTTGCGCTTCTTCGGGCATTGTCGATGCAGGCCCCATGGCCGGTGCTTCGATGGTGTTGACTATCTCTCACGGATGAAGTTCAATCAAACGAAATGGAATGATGTGTTCGATCAGAAATATTGAAGGACTGCGGCCATGAACGCACCACTCAACCATCCCCTGCCGCTGCTCGACCTCGACGTGCTCCGCACCTTCGTGGCGATCGCCGAAACCGGCAGTTTCACCACGGCGGCGAACGCGGTGTTCCGCACGCCTTCGGCCGTGTCGATGCAGATCAAGAAGCTCGAGGACATTCTGGGCCGCTCGGTGTTCTTCCGCGACGCGCGCTCCGTGACGCTGACCACCGACGGTGAGATGCTTCTCGGTTATGCCCGCCGCATGCTGGCAATCAATCGTGAGGCGGTGTCGAAGTTCATCATTCCCGACATCGTCGGTGTGGTTCGACTGGGTTCGCCCGACGATTTTGGCGAACGTGTATTGCCGCATGTGCTCAAGCGATTTGCCCAGACCCATCCCTCGATCGCAGTCGATGTCATCATCGACCAGAGCAGCAATCTCAGGCGTCGCATGGACGACCGCGCGCTCGACATCACGCTGCTCACCAACGCCTGCAAGGCCAATGCGGCCGGGGCCGAGGTGCTGTTGACCGAGCCGATCGTCTGGGCTGGTGCCCGGGGCGGATGCGCGCATATGCGCGAGCCATTGCCGGTTTCGATCTGGGAAGAGGGCTGCGCCTGGCGGGCAGGGGCGCTCGAAGCACTCGGTCGCGACGGCCGTAACTACCGCGTCGCTTACATGAGTGCGCATACGGCTGGGCAACGCGCAGCGATCCTGTCCGATCTCGCCGTGGCACCGCTGCCGAAATCATTCCTCGGCGATGAACTGGTTGAACTAGGCACCAAGGACGGCATGCCGGAAATCGGCAACTACAGCCTGGCGATGATCGTGGCGCCTGAGGCCAGCGCACCGGTCAAGGCTGCTGCCGAGCACATTCGAGCGGCCTTCGAGACCTTCAACCTGACCGGCAGGTTCTGAGGTTACGCGCGTCGGTCATTGACGACACGTCGGCGACCTAACCGAGGCTAATGCCCTCCAAGGCGATGATCCTTGTGTTGGCGCAGCGTTCTCGGATTGCCTTGAGTCGGCTGTATTCTGGCGAACCGTACCAATCCATCAACGAGCCCATATCAGGGAACTCGAGGATGACGAGGCGGTGCGGTTCCCAATCGCCTTCCAGCACCTTGGTTAGCCCACCGCGTCCGAGATATCGTCCGCCGTACCGCTGTTCGGTGGCGGGCACTTCGCGCTTGTATTCCTCGAAGGTGGCGGCGTCGGTCACATCGACGTCTGCAATCAGATAGGCAGCCATGGCGCAACTCCCTGTGAGAATGATCAGGAAATCATACTCTTCTGTTCGCGTGGAGAGGAGTGCCGGTGACGGCTTGGACTAGCCCCGCACGGAAGTGGCTATCGAGCGATAGACTTTGACCATGAGCGATGGCGGTGGGTTCCAGTCGAGGTCGCGTTGGATCTCAGGCGGCAACGCATTCATGATACGGGCCGTCCGGCGCATGCTTCGCGCCTGCCGGAAGTGGGCGCCTATGCGTCCAAGCTCGTCGAAGAGAGGCATCTGGCCTTCCGTCACTTTGCCCTGAATTTGAGACTTAGCGGGTGCGCGGCGCCCATATCAGGGGCGAACGCATGCGCCGGTCGGCCGCGGCCGACCTGCCGGCGCTGCGTCGGCGAAAGCTGAGCAGACGGACCTTTTCGGCGAAGGTCATGCGCAACGCGCTTTCTGCCTGGCGAACTCGATTACGTTTGTTGCCGGAGCCAATGGGCCGACCGGCCAGCCGAGTTCGATCTGGATGTCGAGGGGCAGCTTGTTGATCAGCAGCGCCACGCGACCATATTTTTGGAGTTGACCCGGAGCGCTCGACCCATGCGGGGCCGCCGCCCCGTCGATCCAGCCGAGTTCGACCTGCAACTCGCGCGGCAGGCCGTTCATCATTTTCTCGATACGGCTGTCGCGGCAGGCATGCCGTAGCACGGCACCAAACTGATGGAACTCGCCAATGATGGACATGGTCGTCTCCTGAGGAGTAACGGGCCGGCAGCGCCACGCGAGACTGGATGCGCCACCGGCCAGGCAAAAGTTTACGCTCGATTCTGTTTCAGTTTGATATCGCATAGGCATCTTTCTGTTTCAGATGGCGCGCGATGTTGAAACATTCGTTGCAGTCAGCGGTCAGGCGACATGAGGATTGAGATCACCTGACGTCGCCTTCCGCGCTCTGGCGCAGGCCAGCCAATGTCCTTTTGGATTTCATGCGGCAGCCTGTTCAGCATGCGTTCCGACTGCGATGCGCGACGCGCCTTCTGGATGGCCGCACCATAGCGGCCGATCGTGCTGATGATCGACATTGTCGTCTCCTGTTCGTCCCACAGCGTCACGCGTCCCTTGGGAGCGAATGCTGCGGTGCTTTGAATCGGTGCTTGATCCATTTCAAAAATCTGTTCCGATTTTCGAGGCCATGCACGGCTGCCAACGCAGAGGCGAACCTCTAGCGGCGGCTGACAAGCGGAAACTAGTTCGGGATTGTTTCGTATCGATTTCGCTTCAGCAGCGATTTGCGGCGGAATGGTTGCGCAATGGAAACACACCCGATACGGGCATTCTAACACAAAAGCGCGTCGGCGAGGCACGGAATGCCTCGCCGATGCGTCAATTCTGCAATGGTCCGGTTAGTCGCGGGAGCGGCGCGCGGCGCGTTCCTCGCGCGAGCGGCGTCGAGGAGCATTGTCCGTTGGCTCGCCATCAGCGCTCGTCGCCTTGCGCGGTGGCAGCTTGACCGCAGCCGACAGCTTCGGGAACGGGTCGACCTTGTTGGGCAGCGCCATGGCGTCGATGAACAGCTGCTGGAAATGCGGTTCGAGCGCGGTCTCGATTTTTTCGATCCGGCCGACTTCCTGTTCGATCTCGCGGCGATGGTTGCGGTTGAGCAGCGCCATGAGCGCGCCGGTGCCCGCCGCATTGCCGACCGCCTTGACCTCGTCGAGATCGCAATCGGGGATCAGGCCGAGCACCATCGCGTATTTCGGATCGATGAACGAGCCGAAGGCGCCAGCGAAGCGGATCGTGTCGACAGTTTCGACGCCTTGCTTTTCCATCAAGAGCTTCACGCCGGCATAAAGGGCAGCCTTGGCAAGCTGGATCGCACGGACGTCATTTTGGGTGACGGTGATGCGCGGCTCGCCCTGGCGGCCTTCGCGCAGAAGGTAAGAGAAGGTGCGGCCGTTCTGGATGATGCGCGGGCTCTTCTCCATCAGCGCGCCGTCGATGACGCCGTCTTCAGTAATGATGCCTGAGAGATACATCTCGGCCACGACCTCGATGATGGCCGAGCCGCAAATGCCGGTGACGCCGGTGGTCCACGAGGCTTCGTCGAAGCCTTCTTCGTCCGACCATTTGTCGGTGCCGATGACGCGGTATTTCGGTTCCAGGGTTTCAGGATCGATACGCACGCGCTCGATGGCACCGGGTGCGGCGCGCTGGCCCGAGGAGATTTCGGCACCTTCGAAGGCCGGGCCGGTGGGGGAGGACGCGGCGACGACGCGCGTACTGTTGCCGAGGATGATCTCGGCATTGGTGCCGACATCGACAAGCAGCATCATCTTGTCCTGGCGATAGGGTCCTTCAGACAGCGTGGCACCGGCGGCGTCGGCGCCGACGTGGCCGGCGATGCAAGGCAGCGTGTAGAGACGCGCCCCGCGATTGACCTCGATGTCGATCTCATGCGCCCAGAATTGCAGCGCGCCCGATACGGCAAGGGCAAAGGGGGCCTGGCCGAGTTCGGTCGGGTCAATGCCAAGGAACAAATGGTGCATGATCGGGTTGGCGACGAAGACGCAGTCGAAAATGTCTTCGCGATGGGCCTGGCCTTCTTCGCAAACCTTGCCAATCAGCCCGTTGACCGCCTCGCGCACGGCCTTGGTCATGGCCTCACGGCCGTCCGGGTTCATCATGACATAGGACACACGGCTCATCAGATCTTCGCCGAAGCGGATCTGCGGGTTCGACGTGCCCGAGGACGCGGCAATGCGGCCCGACAGCAGCGACACCAGATGCATGGCGATGGTTGTCGAACCGATGTCGCAGGCGATGCCGTAGGCCTCATTCTTCAGCCCTGGATAAAGGCCGATGATGAAGGGGCGCGACGAATCCATGTCGCGGTGGACCACGGCAGTCACGCCCCATTTGCCCGGAGTGACTTCCGGTTGGTCGGGCAGCTTGGTGCGCAGGATCTTCTGGACCTGGGCGATGAGATGGGGCGCGACCAGCAGGTCTTTCCAGCCCCAGTCCTTTTCGAGCGCCACCTTCAGGCGGTCGAGGTCGCCGAGCGGCTTGTGCATGTCCGGCTCTTCCAACTCGACATAGCAGAGTTGGACGGCGGCGTTGCGCTCGATGACGCGGTCGGTGGCTGCCTTGCGCACGACCTGTGCGTTGATGACGGTGTCCTGCGGCACGTCGACAACAAGGTCGCCCTGGATCGTTGCCGAGCATGAAAGGCGGCGCCCATCAGGCAGGCCGCGCACGCGCTCGTAGCGCTCTTCCTTTGGCCCCTTGGGCGAGATGTGGTCGTTGGACGAGACGATCTTGTGCTTGGCGAAATTGCCTTCCTGCACCTCGATCTGGCAGCGGCCGCAGGTGGCGCGTCCACCGCACACGCTTTCGACATAGACGCCGAGCGTTCGCGCTGCATCAAGAAGAGGTGTTCCCACCGGGAACCGTCCGCGCTTGCCCGTGGG
>NZ_JBFUKO010000233.1:0-7807 GCF_056400805.1 Aminobacter sp. P4_H6_2 | reverse complement strand
GAGGAGAGGGCGGTCGTCGACAACGGCGAGGCGGATCATGACAGCGCTTGCTCCCTGTTCGACCCAGCCCAAGCCCAGCTATGGAAACGCCCGTAGGCGTTCCACATCATTGCAACCAATATGCGCGTCTGGTTGCGTGGGGAAGCGACTTAGGTCCCATCGAGATGGGAACAATGGACTCGAATCTAGCTGAGTTCGTCGAGCAATCGGCGCTGGCGGTGCATTTCGAGGAACACGCGATAATCGCGGTCGAAGCGCGGCTGAGCCGTTGGATTGGGTCGCCGGGCGCGGCCCTCCTGGCGCATCGCCGCACAAGCTTCGGTGAGGCTTGGATAGAGGCCGCCCGCGGCTGCCGCAGCCATCGCCGTGCCCAAAAGCACGGCGTCGCCGCCAATTGGCTCGACGACCGTGCAGCCGGTCGCGTCGGCGTAGAGTTCCATCAGCAACGGATTGCGGGTGTGGCCGCCGGTGACATGCAGCGTGTCGATGCCGTAGCCGTTGGCGTTGAGCGCGTCGAGCACGTGGCGAAGGCCAAGTGCTATGGCAACGGCCGTGCGCCAGTAGAGCCGACACAGGCTGTCGAAGGAGACATCGAGCGTCAACCCGCTGATCACGCCAAGCGCATGCGGATCGGCCAGCGGCGAGCGATTGCCGTGGAAATCGGGCAGCACATGCAGACGCCCGGCCAGATCGAGCCCTTCGACGCTACGCAGCTGCATGATACGTTCAGTGATGCGCTGGTGCATCGCAACGTCGGGCTCGCCGCCGGCACCATGCCAGCGGATGATGTGGTCAAGCAGGGCACCTGTCGCCGACTGGCCACCTTCRCTTAGCCAAAGATCAGGCAGTGCCGCGCCAAAATACGGCCCCCACACCCCGGCAAAGGGGCGCGGTTCCGCCGACATGGCCATGACGCAGCTCGAGGTGCCCGCGATCAAGGCGAGATGGCGTTCGATGCCGGGACGGCCGCCGATGACGCCAACAGCACCCGCAAATGCGTCGATCATGCCGGCGCCGACGCGGCAAGCAATCGTGAGCCCCAGCGCCGAGGCGGCAGCAGGCGTAAGCGGGCCGAGATCGGAGCCGACCGGGCTTGCCCGACCAGGCAATGCGGCATGTTCGAAGAGGTCGGCAAGGCCGACTGCCGTGAAGAAGTCGTGACGCCATGCTTCGCGCTCGTGGGCGAGATAGGTCCATTTGGCGGTCAGCGTGCATTGCGAGCGGGCGACCGAGCCGCATGCCTTGTGGGTGAGGAAATCGGCAAGGTCGAAGAGCTGACCGGTACGGACCCAGCTTTCCGGCAGATGACGCTTGACCCACATCAGCTTGGGCGTTGCCATCTCCGGCGACATGACGCCGCCAACATAATCAAGCACGTCGTTGCGGGTCGCCGTGCATTCGTCGGCCTCCGCCAAGGCGCGATGGTCGAGCCAGACGATGGTGTCCCAGCGGTCCTCACCGCAGCCCGACACGCCAACCTGCTCGCCAGCCTTGCCCCTGAACACGGTCGAGCATGTCGCGTCGAAGCTGATGCCGGCGACGTCGCCGGGCTCAACGTCAGCGGTCGCGCGCGCAAGACGCACCGCCACGCAAACTGCCTGCCAGATGTTTTCGGAATCGTGCTCGCATTGGCCTGATATCGAGCGGTTCATGGCGATGGGGTGTTCGGCGCGGCCGAGCAGCTTGCCTGTGGGATCGAAAATGCCGGCGCGCGCGCTGCCTGTGCCCACGTCGACGGCACATAGATAGGTCGCCATCAGGATGACAACGCCCTGCAAGGCCCGTGCCGACTGCTGCTGCCGGACGGAGTTGGTCGCAATTTCACCTGATGTAAAAGTGCGCAAATCAAAGCCATGACGCGCAGTCTATATGCGGGTCATTGGTAATTCCAGCGGTCAGCGGCAGCTTGGACTTGGCTCACAAACTGTCGCCGAGGTAACGCGTCAGCGTCTCTTTGGTCCCCAGCTTCCAAAGCGTATCGAGACTATGGCCGAAGGTCTTGCCGAAGATCGGCGACTTGCCGACTTCGCCGTAGATGTCTTCCATGGCGAGCCAGGTCTCGGGCGCGCCTCGGGCTGCCTTTGCGGTTGCATGCAAGCGATTCCAGTTGGGGTCGTTTGGTTCGATCACCGCGCCTGAATCGGTAGTCCCGAAGCAGTAGCGAGCCCAGAGCGCGGATTCGAGCGCGAGGCCCGTTATGCCAGCTCCCGCTTTCAGCCGGTCGGCTATCGTCGGAATAATGAACTTCGGCTGCCTGTTGGATCCGTCGAGGCAAAGCCGGCGTACGGTGTCGCCAATCTTCGGATTGGAAAAGCGGCGCTCGATGAGCTGGCAATACTCTTCCAGGACGACACCCGGTACCGGCGGCACGGTCGGGATGATTTCCTCGCGCGCGAGCTTGGCAAGGAATGCGCACACCAGCGGGTTGTCCATAGCCTCGTGGACGAAATGGATGTCCATCAGCCCGGCGGGATAAGCGATAGTGGCATGGCCGCCATTGAGGATTCTGATCTTCATCAGCTCGAACGGGGCGACGTCATGGACGAATTGCACGCCGACCTTTTCCAGCGCGGGGCGCCCATCGGTGAAATGGTCCTCCATCACCCATTGCTTGAACGGCTCGCAGAAAACCGGCCAATTATCGTCGACACCGAAATCGCTGCTCAAGATGGAGCGTTCGCGATCGGTGGTGGCAGGAGTGATGCGGTCGACCATGCTGTTGGGAAAGGCGACGTTTTCGCTGACCCAGTCAGCCAGCGTTTCATCGACAAGCCGGGCGAGACCAACCATCGCATCTGATGTGACATGGCCGTTGCCCGGGATGTTGTCGCAAGACATGACGGTGAAGGGCACTATGCCGTCTTCGCGGCGCCGCATGAGACCGGCAAGGATGATGCCGAACACGGTCTTCGGCGTTGCGATGTTTTCAGCGTCCGCGACAATGTCGGGATGGGCCGGGTTGAACACCCCGGATGCCGGATCGATGAAATAACCGCCTTCGGTAATGGTCAGCGAAACGATGCGGATCGCCGGGTCGGCCAGGCGCTCGATGATGGCTGTGGCGTCGCCGGGCATCAGGAAATCGATCATGACCGAAGTGACGCGGGCGCTCATATGGCCGCTGTCTTGCTCCACCACGGTGGTCAGCCAATCCTGCTCGGCAAGTTTGGCGCGCCCGACCTTTTCGCCGTCGAAGACGCCTGCGCCGACGATCGCCCAATCATGGCCGATGCCGGAATTGAACAGCTCGTCGAGATAGACGCCCTGGTGCGAGCGATGGAAATTGCCAACGCCGAAATGCACGATGCCGGCCGTGAGCGACGAGCGGTCGTAGGTTGGACGCGCGACGTTGGCGGGAAGCTGGCCGAGATTCGCTTGGGAGAGTTTCACGGTCATGGTTCGACGCTTTCTTTTTGGGGTTCAGCGCAGACGTCTCCAATCCCTTCGCCCCGTTTACGGGGAGAAGGTGGCCCGAAGGGCCGGATGAGGGGCCATGCCAAGATTGGCAAGGTCAGATTTGCCCCTCACCTGCCTGCCGGCATCCTCTCCCCGTGAACGGGGAGAGGAACGCTGTCTTCAGCTCATCCAGTTGCCGCCATCGACATTGTAGGTCTGGGCGACGATGTATTGGCTCTCCGACCCGGCGAGGAAAATCGCCATGCCGACGAGGTCTTGTGCCGTGCCCATGCGGCCAAAGGGGACGGCTTCGCCGACAAGGCGCTTCTTTTCGCCTCGGGGCCGGTTTTCGTATTTGGCAAACAGCTCGTCGACGTGGTCCCAATGCTCGCCCTCGACCACGCCCGGGGCGATGGCGTTGACGTTGATGCCATGCTTGATCAGGTCGAGCCCAGCCGACTGGGTCAGGCTGATGACGGCGGCCTTGGTGGCGCAATAGACACCGACGAGCGCTTCGCCGCGACGACCGGCCTGGCTCGCCATGTTGATGATTTTTCCGCCCCGGCCAGCGGCAATCATCGAGCGGGCAACCGCTTGCAAGGTGAAAAGCGTGCCGGCGACATTGACGGCAAACAGCTTGTCGTAGCTTGCCTTCGAAATCTCGACGATGGGAGCGAGGTCGAACAGGGCGGCATTGTTGACGAGGATATCGATCCCGCCAGCCTTGGCTTCGACTGCTTTCACCGCCGCTTCGATCGAGGCCAAGTCGGTCACATCCAGCTTGACCGCATAGGCCGACGTGCCGATCTCGGCGGCGGTCTTTTCGGCGGCCTCAAGATTGATGTCGCCGATGGCAACTGTCGCACCCTCGTGGACATAAGCTTCGGCGAAAGTACGGCCGATGCCGCGCGCGGCACCCGTGATCAGCGCCGACTTGCCCTTGAGCCTGGCGCTCACATCGCCCTCCCATCGGTGCCAAAGCGGTGGATCTTGGCCGGGCTGGGGGTGAGGTAGATCGTTTCGCCATGGCGCACGCCGATCTCGCCGTCGGCACGGACTGTCAGCGGGCCAACCTGGTCTGCTTGGACGTGAAGGAAGGTGTCGGAACCGAGATGTTCGGCGACACCGACCGTCGCTTTCCATTCGCCTGATGTGGTCGAGATGCCAAGATGCTCGGGCCTGACCCCGATGGTCGTCGCACCATGCTTGGCAGCCGCCGCACCGTTGATCAGGTTCATCTTCGGCGAGCCGATGAAGCCGGCGACAAACAGGTTTTTGGGCGTCTTGTAGAGGTCCATCGGCGAGCCGACCTGCTCGATGTTGCCGGCATTCAGCACCACGATCTTGTCGGCCATGGTCATCGCCTCGACCTGGTCGTGGGTGACATAGATCATCGTCGTCTTGAGCTGGTGGTGAAGTTCACTGATTTCCAGGCGCATCGTGCCGCGCAGGGCGGCGTCGAGGTTCGACAGCGGCTCGTCGAACAGAAAGGCCGAAGGCTGGCGCACGATGGCGCGGCCAATGGCGACGCGCTGGCGCTGGCCACCCGAGAGCTGGCCAGGGCGGCGTTCGAGATAGTTTGTCAGGTTCAGGACGCGAGCAGCATCCTTGACCTTCTTGTCGATGACGGCCGGATCGTCGCCCGCCATCTTCAGCGGAAAGGCGATGTTTTTGTAGACGCTCATATGCGGGTAGAGCGCATAGGACTGGAAGACCATCGCCAGGCGCCGCTTGGCGGGAGCCTCGCCGGTGACGTCGCGGCCATCGATGTCGATGCTGCCCGAGGTCGTGTCTTCCAGGCCGGCGATCAGCCTGAGCAAGGTCGACTTGCCACAGCCCGAAGGCCCGACGAAGACGACGAACTCGCCGTCTTCGATCTCCAGGTCGATATTGGGGATGATGATTGTCGCGCCGAAGGATTTCGACACTTTCTTGAGTTTGATGTTTCCCATGGTTTCCTCCCGCGGGTTCGACTACTTCACGGCGCCGAAAGTCAGGCCGCGGACGAGCTGGCGCTGGGAGAACCAGCCCATGATCAGGATTGGTGCGATGGCCAGTGTCGAGGCCGCCGAAAGCTTCGCCCAAAACAGGCCTTGCGGACTGGAGAACGACGCGATGAAGGCGGTCAGCGGTGCGGCGTTGGTGGTGGTCAGGCGGATGGTCCAGAACGACTCGTTCCAGGCCAGGATGATGTTGAGCAGCATGGTCGAGGCGATGCCGGGTACCGCCATCGGCGTCAGCACGTAGACGATCTCGCCCCACAGCGAGGCGCCATCCATGCGCGCGGCTTCAAGGATTTCGCCGGGGATTTCGCGGAAGTAGGTGTAGAGCATCCACACCACGATCGGCAGGTTGATTAGCATCAGCATGACGGTCAGGCCGATGTGGGTGTCGAGAAGATGGGTGTCGCGGAAGATCAGGTAGATCGGCACCAAAACGGCAACCGCCGGCATCATCTTGGTGGAGAGCATCCACATCAGGATGTCTTTGGTGCGCTTGGTCGGCGAAAATGCCATCGACCAGGCGGCAGGAATGGCAATCAGCAGAGCGAGGATCGTCGAGCCGACAGCGATGATCACCGAATTCAGGAAGAACTTGAAATAGTTGCTCTGCGCCTGGACCTCGGCATAGCTCTCCAGCGTGCCCGACGGGATCAGGCTGAAGCCTGCGATCGCCTCGGTCTCCGACTTGAAGCTGGTGATGATCGTATAAAGGATGGGAAAGAAGATCAGCAGGGCCACCACCCAGGCCGCCACGGTGAACCCGATCTTGCGATTGGTCGAGACTGCGCGTGCCATGGTTTGCTCCTCACTTGTCCAGGTTCTTGCCGACGGCGCGCATCAGGAAGAAGGCGACGATGTTGGCAAGGATGACCGCGATGATGCCGCCGGCCGATGCGCCGCCGACGTCGTAGCCAAGAAGTGCCGTGCGGTAGATCAGGAAGGGCAGGTTGGTCGAAGCGTAGCCCGGGCCGCCATTGGTGGTGACGAGGATCTCCGCATAGACGCCGAGCAGGAAGATGGTCTGGATCAGGATGACCACCGTGATCGCGCGCGAGATATGGGGGATCGTCAGATAGATGAAGCGGCTGACAAAGCCCGCGCCGTCCATTTCGGCGGCCTCTTTCTGCTCGCCATCGAGTGACTGAAGCGCGGTCAAAAGGATCAGCGTGGCAAATGGCAGCCACTGCCAGGCAACGATGATGATGATGGAAAACAGCGGGTATTGCGCGAACCAGTCGACTGGCTGGGCGCCGAAGAACCTGGCGATGTCGGCGAAGACCCCGTAGCCAGGGTGCATGATCATGTTTTTCCACACCAGTGCCGCCACCGGGGGCATGACGAAGAACGGTGAGATCACCAGGATGCGCACGATGCCCTGGCCGAACATCGGCTGGTCGAGCAGCAGCGCCAGCGCGATGCCGCCGATGACGGTGATCAGCAGCACGCCGACAACCAGAACCAGCGTGTTCCAGATTGACTGGAAGAAGGCCGGGTCGGTGTAGAAATACTTGTAATTGAACAGGCCGGCGAAGCTGACATTGCCCGGATTGAGCAGATTGTAGTTCAGGAACGAAAACCACAGCGTCATCGCCAATGGCACGATCATCCAGACAAAGAGAAGGATCACCGACGGCGCCATCATGAAGCGCGCGAGCGTACGGGTCTGTCGAGTAGCCATTGATATCACCGCGTAAGATCAAAAGATGCTTCGAGCGGAAAGGGGCCGTCCGGACTGGGAGACCGGACGGCCAGGCACCGGGAGGATGCCCTATTTGATGTAGCCGGCGCGGGTCATTTCACGGACCGAGGCGGTCTGAGCACCAGCCAGCGCGTCATCGACACTCGACTGTCCGGCGAGTGCCGCCGAGAAAAGCTGTCCAACCGTCGTGCCAAGGCCCTGGAACTCCGGAATGGCCACGAACTGCACGCCGACGTAAGGCACCGGCTTGACGGTGGGCTTGGTCGGGTCGGCCGAGTTGATCGAGTCCAGGGTCATTTTGGCGAAGGGGGCTGCCTTCTGGTACTCAGGGTTGGCGTAAAGCGAGCTGCGCGTTCCCGGAGGAACGTTGGCCCAGCCTTCCTTCGAGGCGACGAGGTCGAGGTAACCCTTGCTGGTTGCCCAGGAGACGAACTTTTCAGCCGCTTCTGCTTTCTGCGTGCCGGCCGGAATGCCGAGCGACCACGCCCACAGCCAGTTTCCACGCTTGCCGAGACCATTGTCGGGCGCCAGCGCATAGCCAACCTTGTCGGCAACGGTGGAGTCCTTGGGGTTCGACACGAAGGAAGCCGCAACCGTGGCGTCGATCCACATGCCGCACTTGCCCTGCTGGAACAGCGCCAGGTTTTCGTTGAAGCCATTGGAAGACGCGCCAGAGGGGCCGGCGTCCTTCATCAGGTCGACATAGAAC
>NZ_JBFUKO010000232.1:0-14534 GCF_056400805.1 Aminobacter sp. P4_H6_2 | reverse complement strand
GAAGAGCGCGACCGCCCCTCGCGTTCGACACCTTCGGGATCATGCACGCGCAGCACTCGCCATGTCCATGCCGAAGGCAGGATGCTTCTCTGTACGGCTTTGGCCCCTGCAATGTTCTTGATTTCGCCACCTAACCGGCTGATGGTCCGGCCATGGAATGGCGCGACGAAGGAATCATCCTCGGCACCCGAAAGCATGGCGAAACCTCGGCCGTGCTCGAGGTGATGACGCGTGCGCATGGCCGGCATCTTGGGCTGGTGCGCGGCGGCCGCTCGCGCAAGCAGCAGCCGGTGCTGCAGGCTGGAAACCGCGTCGACCTTGTCTGGCGTGCCCGGCTCGACGAGCATATGGGCACCTTCCAGGCCGAGCCGATCGAGCTCAATGCCGCCAGGCTGATCGACAGCGCCATTGCCGTTTATGCCTTGCAGACACTGGCCGCGCATCTGAGGCTGCTGCCCGAGCGCGACCCGCATGCAGCACTATACGAGACGCTGGCGATCCTGATCGATCACTTGAACGAAGCCGAGGCGGTCGGAGAGCTGGTGGTTCGCTTCGAGCTTCTGGTGCTGGAAGAACTCGGCTTCGGCCTTGATCTCTCGGAATGTGCCGCGACCGGCACCGTCGAGGAACTGACCTACGTCTCGCCGAAATCGGGCCGGGCGGTGTCGCGTTCTGCCGGTGAACCATGGCGCGACAAGCTGTTTGCGCTGCCGCCCTTTTTGCAGCGCGGGGCGCGGCAAGGTGCCGACCTCAAAGCCATCGAGGACGCTTTCAGGCTGTCGAGTTTCTTTTTTGCCCGCCATGTCTATGAGCCGCGCGGGATCGATATCCCCGACGCGCGGAGCGGGCTGCTCATGGCGCTGCGCAAGTTCTACGCTGCCCAAGCCATCTCCCATGGAGACACTGCCGCATGAGCGAAGTCGAGTTGTTCCCTGGCCATTTTTCTCCCCTTGGCCTGGGCACGATCCCGCATGAGGACGTGCACCTATATTCAGGCATGGAGTTGCTGAAACGTGTCGTGGACGGGGTGTATCCGTCACCGCCGATCGCCGCGGTGATGAATTTTGGGCTGACCGAAGTGGACGCCGGTCGCGCGGTGTTTCGCGGCGTGCCAAGCGAACGCCATCTCAATCCGCTTGGCTCGGTTCATGGCGGCTGGGCGGCGACCCTGCTTGATTCTGCCTTGGGTTGCGCGGTGCACAGCATGCTCGACAAGGGCGAGGCCTACACAACGGTCGAGTTCAAGGTGAACCTGATCCGGCCGATCACGCCCGCCACCGGCGAGGTGGTCTGCGAAGGCAAGGTGATCCACAAGGGCAGGACGCTCGCAGTGTCCGAAGCCACGCTGAAGGATGCCAGCGGCAAGCTGCTCGCCTTTGGCACCGAAACATGCTCGATCTTTCCCGTCGCCAATCTGGCGGCGCGGTGAGCAGGCCAATCTGAGGGGGAAACGGCCATGCTTGAGAGCCTTTTGGGCGTCATCGCCATTGTCGCGCTGATCATCATCGTGTCGAAACAGCAAAGCCGGCTTGGCCTGCTCGAACGCGAGTTGGGCGCGCTGCGCTCGTTGGTACTGTCAGGGACGGTGCCCGCGCCGACAGCGAAGGCGGCGGAAATTTCAGCGGAGAAGGTCAGCGAGCCGATCGCCCCCGAGGCGTTGGCGGCCACGGCGGCCGACCAGCCTGCTGCGGCGGAGCCGGCAGCGGCGGTCACTGAAGAATTGCTGGTCGCGGCACAGGCCGAGGCGGGCGAACCGGGACCGTGGAGCGCCAAGCCTGCAGTAGCCGAGCCGGCACCGGCGCGTGAAGGGCCCGATATCGAAACCGCGCTCGGCACGCGCTGGGCGGTGTGGGTCGGTGGCTTGGCGCTGGCCTTCGGTGGCGTCTTCTTGATCCGCTATTCGATCGAATCCGGCTTCTTCGGCCCCGCTGCGCGGCTGACCATGGCTGCTGTATTTGGCCTCATCCTTGTCGGCGGCGGCGAATTCATCCGCCGCACCGGCTTCCGCGTGCCGATCCAGAATGGCGGCAGCGCCTATATCCCAGCGATCCTGACCGCCGCTGGCGCGTTCACGCTTTTCGGCACCATCTACGCCGCGCACGGCATCTACGGCTTCATCGGCGCAGGCCCAGCTTTCACCCTTTTGGGCATCGTCGGTGTGACGACCATTGCCGCAGCCTTGGCACATGGCCAGGCGCTGGCCGGTCTCGGCCTGCTCGGCTCGCTGGTGACGCCTGTGCTGGTCTCGTCCACTGCACCGAACTACTGGGCGCTGTTCGGCTATCTCGCCATCGTTTTGGTTGCGACAGCGGCCGTTGCCCGCACACGCAGATGGTCGCTGCTGATCGGGGCTGCCTTCATCGGCACCGGCCTGTGGACGCTGCTCTACCTCGCCGACGCGCCGCTGGTCAGTTTCACCATCGTCTTGTTCATGAGTGCCGTGACGCTTGCAGCACTTGCCTGGCTGTGGCTCGGACGCGGCGGCGATGAGGCAGAACTCGACTGGCCCTCGATGGTGCCGGCGTTCTTTATCGCCGTCACCGCGCTGGTGCTGTTCATCCATCCGACCTATGCCGCCCTTGGCGGCCCGCTGCGCGGCACGCTGCTGCTGCTCGGCATGCTGGCGGTAGCACTTTACCGTCCGGCCGCAGTGTCCATGCTTTTCGCAGCCGGCTTTGCCGTGGTGCTCATCTACCTGCGCAACGCCATAGGCGGCACATTCGACCTTGAGCTGCCGATCGGCGGGCTGACGGTCGAAGGCCTGCCGATCGAGGTCGCCGGTTCGACGTTGACCCGCATCGGCTGGGGACTGGGGCTGGTCTTTGCTGGCGCGGGCTTCTGGAGCGCCCGGCGGCAGGTGGTGGCCGCACCCTGGCGTGCGGCGAACTGGGCCGGATGGGGTGTTGCGGTGCCATTGGTGGTGCTGTTTTCGCTCTGGATCGCTTATGGCAATCCTGATCGCGACCTTGTGCGGGCGCTTGTCGCGACAGTCCTGGTCGCTGCCTTCGTCGCAGGCGGGGAATGGATCGCACGTGGCGAACAGCCGCCTTTGACTGGCGGGCCGGCAGTTTCCTTCGCGTTTGGCGGGGCAGGGGTGGCGCTGTTGCTGGCCTTGCATATGGGCTTCGGTTCGGGCTTTACGACCGTGCTGCTCGGCCTGGCCGCTGTGGTGCCGGCGCTGGTGACTCGCCAGCGGGCCTATCCAGTGCTTGGCTGGCTCAGCGTTGCAGCCGCCATCGCCGTGCTGGCGCGTGTCGCCTTCGATCCGACTATCGTCGGCGCCGATGTCTTGGGCCGGACGCCAGTGTTCAACTGGTTGCTGCTGGGCTACGGCATCCCCGCACTCGCCTTCGGCTTTGCCGCCTGGCAACTGGCGCGCACCACCAATGGCCGGCCACGGCTGGTGATGGAAGCGGTGGCGGCGCTGTTTGCGTTGCTGACGGTGGCAATGCTGGTGCGCCACGCGATGAATGGCGGGGTCATCACCTCCAACGCTCCGACCCTGGCCGAGCAGGCGATCTACACGCTGATCTCGCTCGGCGGCGCTGCTATCATGGTGGCGCTCGACATGCGCTCGCCGAGTGCCGTGCTGCAATACGGCTCGCTTGGCATGGGCGTGCTTTCTGTGCTGTTCATCCTTGCCCAGCACTTCCTGGTGCTCAACCCGCTGTTCACCGACGAAGGCACGGGCAGGATCGTCTTCTTCAACCTGTTGTTCCTCGCCTACCTGCTGCCGGCGGCGGCAGCCGTTGCGCTCGCCTACTACGCCAGGGGCAAGCGGCCGAAATGGTATTCGGCAATGCTGGCGCTGGTCGCGGCACTGCTCGCCTTCGCCTATGCGACGCTGTCGGTCAGGCGGCTGTTCCAGGGCGAGAATATCGCCTTGTGGGCCGGGCTAGGGCAGGTCGAGACCTATACCTATTCGGCACTTTGGCTTGCCATGGGCGTCGGACTTCTGGTCGCCGGCGTGATGCTGAAATCGCAGGTCCTGCGCATCGCTTCGGCGGCACTGATCTCGATTGCGGTGGCAAAAGTCTTCCTGTTCGACATGTCGGAACTCGAAGGTGTTCTGCGCGCGCTGTCCTTCATCGGACTGGGTGCGGTGCTGATCGGCATCGGACTCTTCTATCAACGGCTGCTCACGCGAGCCGCCCGTTAGAACCGGCACATGGCCGCAAGGATCGCTTAATGAAGATTACTGAAAGATTACCGATAAATAGTTGATTTTATTATATTCGATGCAATGTTGCTGCAATGCAGAAGGCGCAGTTTCCGCTCGCAACCAAATAGGCTGCACGGGACTTCGCCGGCGGGTTCTCCCCCCGTTGCCGCCGCGTCGATGCCCCGTCAACGGGCTGCGAGGCATTTGCTTCGCAGCCCAACGTCAATGTCGGAGCAAGAATTATCATGTCCAAGCGAAATCTGTTTGTCGTTGTATTCGCTGGCCTAGCGCCTTTTGCCATGCCCGCGATAGCAGCGGATGTGGCCCAGAACTACGCCCCCCAGCAGTTTTCCGATGCGCCCTACGACTGGTCGGGCGTCTATGCCGGTGTTCACCTTGGTTCCGCGTCCTCGGGCTTTCCCAACCCGTTCGCCGACAAGAGCGGCTTGCAGTTCGGCGGCCAAGTCGGCACCAACTTCCAGTCCGGCGTCATGGTCTATGGTGCTGAACTCGAAGGCAGCTATTCCGGCGGGTCGAAATACGATCTCGGTCGTGGTGCCGAACTCGAACGCACCTGGAACGGTGCGGCCAAGGTTCGCGCCGGCGTCAGTCTCGACCGCACGCTCGTCTACGGCACGGCCGGCTATTCCATGGCCAAGTTCAAAGCCAAGGGCAACGTGGTTTCCGACGACAAGTGGGAAGGCGGCTACCTGGTCGGCGGCGGCGTCGAGCAGGCCTTCGCCGGCGGTATCTCGGCCCGTGCCGAATACAACTACGTCAACTATGGCGACGTGAACGCCGTGCTCAAGGACGGCGCTCGTACGAGCGCGGACGCCGCCAGCCACAGCGTCAAGCTCGGCCTGAACTACCGCTTCTAGGCCCGGCTGCCGGAGATCGGCATCGATTTTCGCAACGGATCAGACGCTGGTCCAAAGTGCTGCGGCGTCCTTTGCACCTCCAGGGAGGGCGCGCAGCACTTTCCAACGCATCGAAGACAGTCCCCCTCCCAACCGGCCTGTTTCGATGATCGGGTGATCCCAGAAAAGAGAGCGTCATGTTGTTTGCAAAACCGCTTGCCTGCCTGTTGACCGCAAGCCTTCTGGCCAGCCTTCCGGCGCATGCCGGCGGCCGAAACGTCACGGCGGCTGCCTCGGTACAACTGGTCGGCGACAGCTATTACTACGACGATGACGACGACATCGATTGCTCGTGGCCTCGCGACCGTTACGAGCGCCGGCAATGCGACCGGTGGCGTGACCGTCAGGATCGCCACGAACGCCGCAAGCGCGACAAGGATAGCGACGTTGAAGCCGCCATCGGCCTTGGCATACTTGGCCTTGCGGTCGGGGCCATCGTTGCCGGATCGGTGGCAGAGCAGAACGCCAAGGAGCGCCGGCGCGAAAAGTGGAACGGGCCTTGCCACCAGCGTCATGGCTACGACCGGCGCAGCAACACCTTCATCGGCGACGGCGGCCGCCGCTTTTATTGTAGCTGACCTGTATGTGAAGCGTGGTAGTTTACCTTGCGTGAATATGCGATTTCGCCTATCTGAATATTCTAATAAGGATATTCAGATGCCGCTCTACATCAGAGACAATGAAGTCGACGCGCTGGCGTCCGAATTGCAGGCGGTTTCGGGTGCCGCGAGCAAGACCGAGGCGGTGCGGACGGCACTTCTGCACGAACTCGCACGCAATCGCGCCAAGGTACCGCTGCGCGATCGCCTGGCCAAACTGCAGGCGAAGGCAGCCGGGATCGGTCTGCCCAATCCAGATTTCGACATGAAGAAATTCACCGACGAGATGTGGGACGGCGAGTGATGTTCGTCGATGCGTCGGTCATCGTTGCCATCCTGAACCAGGAGGCCGGCTGGGAAGAGCTGGTCAAACGGTTAGGCGATATCCCTGGCGAGCGCCATGTCTCGCCATTGGTTCGCTTCGAGGCTGTGATGGCACTGGCACGAGCGGCGGCCGAACCGACCGGACGCAAACCGACCCCGGAAGTCGTGTCCCGGGCGCGCGAACTGGTCGACGGATTTATCCTTGAAATTGAGGCCCAGGATACGGCGATTTCAAGCGAAATCGGCTTGATCGCCATCGACGCCGGCATGCGTTACGGCAAGGCGGTCGGCCATCCAGCCGACCTCAATTTCGGCGATTGCTTCGCGTATGCCTGTGCCAAGACGCTGGGCGCCAAGCTGTTTTACAAGGGCAATGATTTTTCCCAGACCGATATGGCCTGACATAGTTAGGCCTTAGGTAGCCTTATTCCGCTGGCGCCAGTATTGCTGGCCGTGTGACCGGGCGTTCCTTGATCGGCCAGTGCATGGCTGCGGCGAACAGGCCAAGTATCACGCCGAGCCACCAGACCGGATTGTAGGATCCGAAATGGTCGTAGAGGTAGCCACCGAGCCAAACGCCGAGGAACGAGCCGATCTGGTGCGAGAAGAAGACGATGCCGCCGAGCATGCCGAGATGGCGGGTGCCGAACATGATGGCGACGAGCCCGTTGGTTGGCGGCACGGTCGACAGCCAGAGCAAGCCCATGATGATGGCGAAGACCACCACGCTTGTCGGTGTCTGCGGCATCAGCAGGAAGGCCGTCACCAGTACCGAGCGTGCTATGTAAATCCAGGCGAGAAAGTGCGGCTTTGAATATTTCTGGGCGATGACGCCCGAGGCGAGCGAGCCGATGACGTTGAAGAAGCCGATCAGCGCCAGCGCGATTACGGCGTAACGTGCGTCGATGCCGATGTCCCTGATATAGGCTGGGAAGTGGGCGGTGATGAAGGCGACCTGGAAGCCGCAGACGAAGAAGCCGGAGGTAAGCAGCAGGTAGCTCTTGTGGCCGAAGGCCTCGGACAGCGCCTGGCCGAGCGTCTGATCGACCTCGGCTTGCGATACCTTGCCCGAGCGCGCATTGCCGACCAGCGGGATCGCCAGCACCGGGATGATCAGCATGGCGATCGACATGTAGACCAGCGTGTCGGACCAGCCATAGGCGTCGATCAGGCCCTGGCTGATCGGGGCGAAGATGAACATGCCGGCGGAACCTGCGGCGGTGCCGATGCCGAACACCATGGAGCGGTTCTCAGGGTTGGTGTTGCGGGCAAAAGCCGCCAGAACGATGCTGAAGGAACCGGCGGCAACGCCGAGACCGACAAGAACGCCACCGCTCAGATGCAGCATGGTGGCGCTGTTGGCATGGGCCATCAGATACAGGCCGAGCGCATAAAGGACTGCACCCAGCGTCAGCACGCGCCAGCTGCCAAACTTGTCGGCGATGGCGCCGAAGATCGGTTGGCCAAGGCCCCAGCACAGGTTCTGGATCGCCATGGCGAGACCGAAGGTGGTGCGGTCCCAGCCCTTTTCGGCAAGCATGGGAAGCTGGAAGAAGCCCATCGCTGAGCGCGGGCCGAAGGTCAGCGCGGCGATCAGGCAGCCGCAAATGATGATGAGCCAGGGGACGCTCGACTTCGACCTGGTGCTTGCTGCTGCTGCCGTCATCGTCGCATCTCCCGTGGGAGCGCTTGTTTAATGCGCAGTTTTGGAGTTCTAGAGCGTCCTTTGCGCGTCCAAGCGGACGCGCGGCGCTCTAGTCAGAATGCTTGCGCCGCGCGCGCAACGCGCGTTCAATCGGCATGTTCAAAGGGCGACTTGCGATCCGCGGTCATGGAAGAAAAGAAGGCAGCGATACTTCAGGAAATTCCCCGTTTGCGCCGGTATGCGCGCGCGCTTCTGCGCGACCGCGATGCCGCCGATGACCTCGTCCAGGACTGCCTCGAACGCGCGCTGTTGCGTATGGACAACTGGCGAACCGGAGAAAACCCCAGGAGGTGGCTGTTTACGATCATGCATCATCTATTCATCGACCAAATGCGCAAGGTGAACCGGCGCGGCGAGGCGGCGATRCTGCCGCTCGATGCCTCGGAGGCGTTGGCGACACCGGCGACGCAGACCGAAAGTATCGCCTCGCGCGAGATCGTCGATGCGCTGCAGGCGATCAGCCCCGACCGGCGCGCCGCACTGGTGATGGTCGCCATCGAAGGTTTTTCTTATGCCGAGGCCGCAATGATGCTCGGCGTGCCGGCCGGCACGCTGATGTCGCGCATTGCGCGCGGACGCGAGGAACTGCGCGGACTGCTTGACGATCAGGCACGCCGGCGGACGATAAGGATCGTCGAGAAATGAACGCGCGCGCCTTTACCGATCGCGATATCCACCTGGCGCTTGACGGCGAGCTGCCGGAGGACGAACGCGCCGCCTATCAGGCCTGGCTGGAGGCCAACCCCGACATGAAGGCGAGGAGCCAGCGCTATGCCGCCGACAATTCGGCATTGCGCGACATCTTTGCCGGCGTGCTCGACGAAAATGTGCCTTCGCGGCTCGAAGCGGCGGTCAATGGCGACACGCCCAAGCGCAAGGAGGCGCCGCAGCGCTGGCGCATGGCGGCGGCGGCCGCGCTGCTGGTTGCAGGTGGTCTTGGCGGCTATTTCGCCGGCGCAAGCGGCCTGGGCGCTGATCCCGACGCCGACGACCGCATGGCCCAGCTGGCAATCGCGGCGCATCAGACCTTTGCCGCCGACAAGAACCGGCCCGTCGAGGTCGATGGCAGCAATCCGGCCTATCTGACTGGCTGGCTGTCCAAGCGCACTGGGCTGAAGCTTGTGGCGCCGGACCTGAGCAAGAACGGCTTCACGCTTCTCGGCGGGCGCCTGGTGCCGGCGAATGGAAGTACGGCGGCGCTCATGCTTTATGCCGACGCCGAGGGCAACCGGATTTCGGTCTATGTCACCACCGAAGGCACAGAGCGCTCGAAGGGCACGGTTACACTCGCCAGCGGTGGGCCCGAGGCCGTCTACTGGCAGGACAAGGGCTATGGCTGCGCCATCGTCGGCACGCTGCCGGCGGAGCAGATGGGTGTGGTCGCCAAGGATGCCTACATGCAGTTGATCGCCGGCGCGGGCATGACCTAGTCGTCGGTGCGTGCGCTTGGGGGCTCGCTTCGCTGGCGCCCAGGATGAAGGTCGATTGCCAGCTTCCATGCCGTTGACCGAGCAGAATTCCAAGTTTTCAGTGAAGCCGGTTCAGGGCGAGAACGTCCCCTCAACCGGCGATGCGAGCGCAGCGAGCCTCGAAGGAGGCGCCGACATCTTCATCTCGATTCACTACAAGATTCATATGCCCACCAGCCCCTCGGCCATGTCACAATATGGCCCGAATCGAGGCGTGACTGCGCTGGCATGGCGAGCGCATGAGTGCTTCGCAGGATGCATCTTTGGGGCAGTCTTCCGCCCAATCGAGGTTCTCAGGTCCGCATGGCTGCCGACATTCGTACGGCCCGCGCAGATGATGTCGATGCGCTCTGCGCCATCGAGAACGCCGTCTTTGAAGGCGACAGGATCTCGCGCCGATCTTTCCGCCAGCTGATAGATCACGAGACCGCACAGGCGCTTGTCGCCGAAAGCAATGGCAGCGTCGCCGGCTACGCCATGGTGCTGTTTCGTAAGGGCAGCGGCGTGGCGCGGCTTTACTCCTTTGCGATCGCGCCCGATTTCGGCGGCAAGGGCATCGGCCGCAGCCTGCTCGATGCGGCCGAACATGTCGCCTACGAACATGGCCGCATGATGCTGCGGCTTGAGGTGCGCGAGGATAATGCCCGCGCCATCCGCCTCTACGAGCAAAACGGCTACCGCAAGATAGGCCAGGAGCCCGACTATTACGAAGATGGCATGACTGCGCTTCGTTACGAAAAGACSCTGCGCGGCGACRTKCCRGTGGCSACCAAGGTGCCTTTCTACSCSCAGACYTGCGAWTTCACCTGCGGCCCKTGCTGCCTGATGATGGCGATTGCCAATTTCGACCGGGCCTTCGTGCCCGATCCGGTGATGGAGGTCAGGCTGTGGCGTGAGGCAACCACGATCTTCATGATGTCGGGGCCGGGCGGTTGCGAACCGTTTGGGCTCGCGGTCGCGGCACACGAAAGCGGCCTGGGCACCGAGATTTTTGTGTCTTTTCCCGGCGCGCTGTTCTTGCAGTCGGTGCGTAGCGCTGAAAAACGCCGGGTGATGGAACTGGCGCAGGCCGATTTCCGCAACCGCGCCGAAAAATACGCCATTGCCGTGACTTACCGCCCGTTCGCGCTCGAAGACATCAGGGGAAAGCTGGCCGAGGGCAAGCTTGTTCTGGTGCTGATCTCGGGCTTCCTGATGTTCGGCAAGAAGGTGCCGCACTGGGTGCTCGCCATCAGCGACGACGGCGGCCACATCCTGATCCACGACCCGTGGATCGAAGACGAGCAGCGCGAGACGGCATCCGACGCCGCGAACATTCCCGTTCCCTACGACATCTTCATGCGCATGGCGCAGTTCGGCCGCGATGGCCTGCGCGCCGCAATCATTCTCGGAAAGCCTAGCAAACGATGACCTGGGTCATTATCACCGGCCGCCAAAGCGATCTCGACCAGGCGGCGACGCCGCACAAGATCATCACCAATCGCGACTATCTCGCCCACCCCGCGCTGTTTCGCGGCCAGCGGCCGAAAATCATCAACCTGTCGAATCGCTATGCCTACCAGAGCCGCGGCTATTACGCCTCGCTGCTTGCCGGCTCGCGCGGGCACAAGGTGATCCCAACCGTCGAGACGATGATCGACCTATCGGAGCGCAAGCTCTACGAAAACGCGCTGCCGGAACTGGAGTTGGCGCTCAACAAATGCCGCAAGGATTTGGGCGGCGCGTTTCCGGCGAAAGTGACGATCTTCTTCGGCGCCGGCCCGTCGAAAGCCTGGGACCGCTTCGCTCGGCTTTTGTTCGACTGGTTCCGCGCGCCGGCGCTGGAAGTCGCGATCAAGGATGGCGAATGGGCCTCGATCCACAAGATCGGCTTTGCAGCCCTTGGCCGGCTCGACGATGCCGACAAGAAGCGCTTCGTTGCGGCGCTGGAAGCTTACACCAACCGGGAGTGGCGCGACACCAAGGCGCGCACGCCCTCGCGCTACACCTTCGCCACGCTGATCGACCCCAACGAGCAGATGCCGCCGTCTGAAATATCGTCGCTGCGTTACTGGTCGCGCATCGCCGAAAAGATGGGCGTCGAGGTTGAACCGATCACCAAGAAGGACCTGGCCAAGCTCGCCAACTACGATGCGCTGTTCATCCGCGAGACCACGTCGATCTCCAACCACACATACCGCTTCGCCCGCCGCGCCCAGCAGGAAGGCATGCCCGTTATCGACGACCCGCTGTCGATGATCCGCTGCACCAACAAGGTCTATCTCAACGAGCTGATGGCCTATAACAACGTGCCGGTGCCGCCGACCGTCATGATCGCGGGACCGTCGGATCTGGGGCTGGCGGCCGACACGCTCGGCTTTCCCTTGGTGCTGAAGATCCCTGACAGTTCGTTTTCGCGCGGCGTCAAGAAGGCCTCGAACTTCGACGAGCTGAAGGCGCTGGCGACCTCGTGGCTTGAGGATTCTGACCTGCTGATCGCCCAGAAATTCATGCCGACGGAATATGACTGGCGTGTCGGCGTGCTCGGCGGCCGGCCGCTGTTTGCCATCCACTATCTGATGGCCAAGAAGCATTGGCAGATCGTCAATCACGACCGCGCCGGCAAGCCCGACGAGGGCGGCATGAAGACGTTTACGCTGAAGAACGCGCCGGCCCATGTCATCGACACCGCCGTGCGCGCGGCACGATGCATCGGCGACGGCCTCTACGGCGTCGACCTCAAGGAGACCAAGGACGGCGTGTTCGTTATCGAGGTCAACGACAATCCGAACCTGGACCATGGCGTCGAGGATTCGGGCGAGAAGGACGAGGTCTGGGTGCGCCTGACCCAGTGGTTCCTCGACCGGCTGGAGCGCAACGGCAAGTAGCCTTTAAAAACATTTTACCGAATGGTTGACTATTCGGATTTGCGGCCTTATCTTCAACCTTATGGTTGAACAAAATACCGAACTGCTCGACGCGATCTTTCACGCGCTTTCCGACCCGACCCGCAGGGCGATGCTCAACGGGCTGGCCAGGGGACCGCGCAATGTCGGCGACCTTGCCGCGCCCTTCGACATGTCGCTGGCCGCGGCGTCAAAGCACATCAAGGTGYTGGAGAAGGCGGGGCTGGTGAAACGCAGTGTGCAAGGTCGCACCCATGTCTGCAGCCTCGATGCGCTGCCGATGCATGCCGGCGTCGAGTGGATGCGTCACTACGAGAAATTCTGGAACCAGCAGTTCGACACACTTGAGGCCATCCTGGAGGCGGAGGACCGCGCCGCCGCCGAGGACAGACAAAAGGGAATCAAGCCATGACCATTCAAGCTCTGCAAGCTTCCTACGGCGTCGTCACCGAACCCGGCACGTTGCGTATCGAGCGTCTCTTGCCTGGGCCGATCGAGCGGGTGTGGGACTACCTGACACAGTCGGACAAGCGCCGGACATGGCTGGCGGCGGGGCCGATGGAACTCAGAGCCGGCGGACAGGTCGAAAACGTCTTCAGCAATTCCGAACTGACCCGCAACGATGATCCGCCGCCAGCGCACATGGCCGCCTTCGCCGAGCATCGGGTGCCTGGCGAGATCATCGCCTGCGAGCCGCCGCATCTGCTTGCCTATAGCTGGGGCGCTTCTGCCGAGGTGGGTGCAAGTTCGGAGGTGCGTTTCGAACTTTCGCCGCGCAACGGCAAGGTATTGCTGACGGTCACCCACCGTCGTCTCACCGACCATGGCGCGATGCTGAACGTTGCCGCTGGCTGGCATACGCATCTCGGCATATTGGCCGACAGGCTTGAGGGGCGCGAACCAGAGGGCTTCTGGCGGACCCACACCAGGCTGGTGGGCGAATACGCACAGCGTATCGAAAGCTCACAGACCTCAACCGCTACAAAGAGTGGAGCGTGACATGTTGCTCAAGAACAAGACGGCTGTCGTCTATGGCGGCGGCGGCGCGATCGGTGGAGCTGCCGCAAAGGCATTCGCCCGTGACGGTGCCCGTGTCTTCCTGGCCGGACGCACGCGCGCCAGGATGGAGGCTGTCGCAGCCGACATCCGTGCTGTAGGCGGGTTCGCGGAAATTGCCATACTGGATGCACTCGACGAGCAGATGGTCGAGCGTCATGCCGATGCGGTGGCCCAAAAGGCGGGTGGTATCGACATCGCGTTGAACGCGGTTGGCATTGCCCATGTGCAGGGCACGCCGCTTGCCGAACTTTCGCTTGCCGATTTCGAAACCCCTGTTTCTGCCTACACCAGGACCAATTTCCTGACCGCGAAGGCGGTGGCGCGGCACATGCGGGGCAGGGGCGTGATGCTGACCTTGTCCACGCCGGGCGCGCGAATGTCGGGTGTGGGCTTTCTCGGCAACGGCGTGGCAAGTGCTGCGGTCGAAGCCATGTCGCGCATCCTCGCCGGCGAGCTTGGTGCGCGCGGCATCAGGGTGATCTGCCTGAGACCCGATGCCATCCCGGAATCCCTTGAAATTTCGCACGCCCGCGCGGCCTTCGAGGGCTTCGCCAAGCGCGCCGGCATGTCGGTCGACGACATGCTCGCCGCCCGCGCCGCTTCGGGGCCGTTGCTCCGGCGTTTTCCGACGCTGGCCGAGATCGGCGACTTCGCCGCTTTCGTCGCCTCGGATCGTGCCGGCGCGATGACCGGTGCCATCGCCAATCTGAGCTGCGGCACGCTGGTCGACTAGGGCTGCGTTCCAATACCGACTTGCAGGTCATTGTCAGTAAAGATGCGGCCGAGACTCTCGGCCGTATCTCCGAGCCTTGACCGCCAAGGGATCGCCGTCGAAATTGCCGCGAGCAGCAACGAGGGGCGGGGGCGTGGCGATCAAAGGGGCGACTCAAAACTACCTGCGCAAACGCACCGCAGGCGAGGCGGCGCGGGTCGACTTCGTCGAGCTGTTCTTCGACCTGGTCTTCGTATTCGCCATTACCCAGCTGTCGCATTTCCTGTTGCGCGACCTCAACATGAAGGGTTCGCTCGAAAGCCTTTTGATGCTGATCGCCGTGTGGTGGGTGTGGAACTACACCGCCTGGGTAACCAACTGGCTCGATCCCACCAAGGCACCGGTGCGCGGCATGCTGTTTGTGCTGATGCTGGCTGGGTTGATGCTATCGACATCGATCCCCGAAGCCTTCGAGGGGCGTGGCCTGCAATTCGCTGTCGCCTATGTGTTCATGCAACTGGGTCGCACGCTTTTCATGTTGTGGGCGCTCAAGCATCACAATCCCGACAACCACGCCAATTTCGTGCGCATCGGCCTGTGGCTGTGTCTGTCCGGCATCTTTTGGTTATCAGGCGGGCTGGCAGCACCCGAAAGCCGATTCCTGCTCTGGGGCGCCGCACTTGCCATCGAGCTGATCTCGCT
>NZ_JBFUKO010000231.1:0-7856 GCF_056400805.1 Aminobacter sp. P4_H6_2 | reverse complement strand
AAGCAGGGCCGCATTCGCGCTCTTCGCGAGCATTCCGCATCGGCACGGAAGACGGATTGGACCTGATCGCCGGCACATGCGCAGTCGCCTTCACGCAGAAAGGCGAGGCAACTCGGCCGCATATTTCCGCGCGAGGCATTTGCCTGCGAATTTCTTCGTTTCTTGACCCGTTTGGGGCACTGATCCGCCTGCGCAAGCAGGGTCAGGTCGAGCGCGACCAAGCCGAAGCGATGCTCCGACCTGTACAAGGCGGCCCTTGGATGGTGTGATAGGCTAGCTGCCCGATCCCGAACCATGTAAGGGCAGCGACCGCCGATCAAGATGATGCGAGGTCACGAGATGACGAGTGCAGGGCAATTCCATCCTTCAGGCAGCACCGGTCCCATCGGCAGGCAAGGCGGCATTTCCGCGTTCTTCTCACGGCGCTGGAACGGCGAAGTGCCACTTGGCCAGCTGTTCTGGCGCGACATGGTCACGGTCGGCAGCCTGATCAATGTCGTCACCACGATCATTGCGCTGCTGATCCTGGCCGCCAAGATGTCGGCATTGTTTGCGGTCGCCGTGCACCTGATCCCGCTGCCTTACAATCTATTCCTTTATGGCAGCGTGCTGCGCACCGCCGACATGGCAGGCACGCCCAATGCCGGCACGATAAAGATAGGCGCCACTTTGTGGATCATCCTCGCCAGCCTGCTTTGAGGCTCAGCTCGCCGGCTCGAAGTTCAGCGCCACGCCGTTGATGCAGTAGCGAAGGCCGCTCGGCGGCGGACCATCGGGAAAGACATGGCCAAGATGGCTGCCGCAGCGCGCGCAATGGCATTCCGTGCGCACCATGCCGTAGCTGCGGTCGACGGTGTTTTCGACCGAGCCTTCGACAGGATCGTTGAAGCTCGGCCAACCGGTGCCGCTTTCGAACTTCAGCTTGGATTCAAACAAGGGCTGGTCGCAACCAGCGCAGGTAAAGGTGCCGGCGCGCTTTTCATAAAGCAGCGCGCAACTTCCCGGCCGCTCGGTGCCGTGGTGGCGCATCACCTGGTACTGCTCGGGCGTCAGCAGCGCGCGCCATTCGGCGTCGGTGCGGATGACGGGGTAGGTCTTGGTGTCCATGCTATGGTCTCCCATGCTTTGTCTTTTCTTCGCACAGATAGTTACGAGCGTTCGCTGATGACAGGGCATCACTTCGCGGTGAAGGGAATCAGTGTTTGCGCGACAGCTGTTTCGTTGCGGCTTCAAGTCCGGCCAGCGTCAGCGGGTACATGCGGCTGGAGAATATCTCACTGACCATCTTGATCGAGCTTGTGTAGCCCCAGTGCTTTTCCCGCGTCGGATTGAGCCAGACGGCGTTGGGCCATTGTTCGAGCACGCGGCGCAGCCACACAGCCCCAGGTTCCGGGTTCCAGTGTTCAACCGAACCGCCGGCATAAGCGATCTCATATGGGCTCATCGAAGCGTCTCCGACAAAGATCACCTTGTAGTCGTGGCCGTATTTGTGGAGCACGTCGAGCGTAGGCAAGACCTCTTGATGGCGGCGGCGATTGTCCTTCCACACGCCTTCGTAGAGGCAATTGTGGAAGTAGAAATATTCGAGCTGGCGGAACTCGACGCGCGCGGCCGAGAACAGCTCCTCCACGACCTTGATATGGTCGTCCATCGAACCGCCGACATCGAAGAACATCAAAAGCTTGACCGCGTTGCGCCGTTCGGGCCGCGTCTTGACGTCGAGATAGCCATGATCGGCCGTGGCGTGGATGGTGCCCGGCAGGTCGAGTTCTTCGTCCGCGCCCTCGCGCACCCAGCGGCGCAGGCGCTTGAGCGCCACCTTGATGTTGCGGGTGCCGAGCTCGACGCTATCGTCGAAGTTCCTGAACTCGCGCTTGTCCCAGACCTTGACCGCGCGACGGTGGCGGCTTTCGGCTTGCCCGATGCGCACGCCCTCGGGATTGTAGCCATAGGCGCCGAAGGGCGAGGTGCCTGATGTGCCGATCCACTTTGAGCCGCCCTGATGGCGGCCCTTCTGCTCCTCAAGGCGCTGCTTCAGCGTCTCCATCAGCTTTTCGAAACCGCCGAGCGCTTCGACCAGTTTTTTTTCCTCGTCGCTGAGCGTCTTTTCGGCAAGCCGGCGCAGCCATTCCTCGGGAATGTCGGCGACATTGACAGCGCTCTCACCGGCAACCGCCTCGACGCCTTTGAAGTAGTGCGAAAAGACCTGGTCGAAGCGGTCGATATGGCGCTCGTCCTTCACCAGCGTTGCACGAGCGAGGTAATAAAAGCCCTCGACGTCATAGCTGACGAGATCGGCATCGAGTGCTTCGAGCAGCGCCAGATATTCCCGCAGCGAGACCGGGACCTTGGCCGCCTTGAGTTCGAGAAAGAACGGTATGAACATGGCGGCACTTTGCTTCGCATCGTCGCGGCAAGCAAGCCTGTGGTGCCGGTGTCGGGTCGCTTCGATGCCACACTCAAAGGTAAAAATAAGATTCAGTCTTTTTTGGTAATTTCCCGTTAGCAATTCAAATCAGTGGAGTTCGGGGGCCCGAGTCTTGCCGTCGGCGGTCTCGTTTTGCGTACGGGTAACAATGCGTTTTTCAGCTGCGTCAGCGATCCTTCTCGCCAGCATGGCCTTGGCCGGCTGCACCTCCAGCTCGGGGCTGGGCGACCTCATGGCGCAGGCAGGGACATCGTCCGAGACGACGAGTTCCGTTGCAAGGCCAGCGAGCCCCATTCCATCGGCCGATGTGGCACCTGCCGCAGTACAACGGCCGATGCCGCAACAGGCGATGGCCGCACCACCACCGATGACACTGGTCGAGCCGCCGGTAGCAGTGGCGATGGCCATGCCGACGCCTATGCCCGCGGCACCGACGGCGCCAGCGATCGAACTTGAAGACATGCCATTGCCGGGGGCAAAGCCGATCGCGCTGGTCGCCCCGTCGAACCCGATGAAGGCCACGCCTTTCGCGCCGGGCCAGATTTACGGCCGCCGTTTCCGCGACGCCAAGCCGATCAATTTCGGCAAGGCCATGTCGCCGAAGAATTTCGCCGTCCATGGCGTCGACGTATCGCGCTGGCAGGGCGAGATCGACTGGCCGAAGCTGCGCACCCAGGGCGCCAACTTCGCGTATATCAAGGCCACCGACGGAGGCGACCACCTCGACCCGATGTTCAAGAAGAACTGGCGCGCAGCCGAGGCCGCCGGTCTGAAGCGCGGCGCCTATCATTTCTTCTACTGGTGCCGCACCGCCGGCGAGCAGGCCAACTGGTTCATCCGCAACGTGCCCAAGGTGGCCGGCGCCCTGCCGCCGGTGATCGACGTCGAATACAATGGCGAGTCGAGCTGCAAGCGCCGCCACAGCCCGGAAAAGATCCGCGAAAAGATGCAGGTCTTCATGGACATCCTGGAGCGTCATTACGGCCAGCGCCCGGTCATCTACACCGCGCCCGACTTCTACCGCGACAACCTGCGCGGCCACTTCCAGAACTACCCGTTCTGGCTGCGCGCCGTGGCCGAGCCGCCGTCCAAGGTCTATCCCGGCCGCAACTGGGTGTTCTGGCAGTATTCGGGTTCGGGCCTGTCGCACGGCGTCGACGGCAAGATCGATCTCAACGTCTTCCGTGGCAACGCTGCCCAGTGGCACAAGTGGGTGGCCAATAGCGCGGGTTGAGCGGCCCGGGCTGCTCAGCTTGCGTCAGGCCTAGAGCAAATCGTATTCGACGAAGCCGGTGAGGCGGGCGACGCGGTCGTAGAGCTTGCGCGCGGTGGCATTGGTTTCATGCGTCATCCAGTAGACGTTGGAGACGCCGATCCTGGCCGCTTCCTGCTTGACCGCTTGAATGAGTGCCGCACCAACGCCCTTGCCGCGTGCGGCTGGGTCAGCGAACAGGTCCTGCAGGTAGCAGTTGTTGGCCTCGGACCAGCCCGAACGGTGGTAGAGATAATGGGTCAGCCCGACCGCCTTGCCGTCGACGATGGCAATCAGGCCCTTGGGCTCGAATTCGCCGTCGGTGAACAGCCGCTTCCAGGCGAGTTCGTAGATGTTCTCGGGCAGCACCGTGTTGTAGAAATCGAGATAGGCGGTCCACAGCCCGCGCCATTCGGCATGGTCGGCAAGCTCAAGCGGGCGGATGGTGATGTCGGTCATGGCTATGCCTTTCGTGATTGCGTCGGTTGGCTGGAACCTGCCTCAGCATTGCCATGCGGCCAACGGTCCACAGCGTGGAAAATCGTTGTCCGTCCGCTGCGCGGACCGTTCCTCACCCCTGCCTTCTGGCCATGAATGCCAGGCGCTCGAACAGATGCACGTCCTGCTCGTTCTTGAGCAGCGCGCCATGCAGCTTGGGCAGCGCATTTTTCGGGTCGGCGCGCAGGTCTTCGGGTGCGACGTCATCGGCAACGAGCAGGCGGATCCAGTCGAGCGCCTCGGAGGTCGACGGCTTCTTCTTGAGGCCTGGCACGTCGCGGATCTCATAGAATTGGGTGAGCGCCGCGCGCACCAAACTCTGCTTGATGCCGGGATAGTGGACCTCGACGATCTTGTGCAACGTATCGACGTCGGGAAAGCGGATGTAATGGAAGAAGCAGCGGCGCAGGAAGGCGTCGGGCAGCTCCTTTTCGTTGTTGGAGGTGATGATGACGATCGGGCGCACCTCCGCGCGGATCGTCTCGCCGGTCTCGTAGACGAAGAACTCCATGCGATCGAGTTCCTGCAACAGGTCGTTGGGAAACTCAATGTCGGCCTTGTCGATCTCGTCGATCAGCAGCACTACCTTGCGTCCGGCTGCAAACGCGTCCCACAGCTTGCCGCGCTTGATGTAGTTYTTGATGTCGTTRAAGCGCYCRTCGCCRAGCTGGCTGTCGCGCAGSCGCGASACCGCGTCATAYTCRTAGAGGCCCTGCTGCGCCTTGGTGGTGGATTTGACATTCCATTCGATCATCTCGAGGCCGAGGCCTGATGCGACCTGGCGCGCCAGCTCGGTCTTGCCGGTGCCTGGCTCACCCTTGACCAGAAGAGGGCGTTCGAGCGCGATCGAAGCGTTGACCGCCACCATCAGATCCTTGTCGGCGACATAGGCCGACGTTCCTTCAAAACGCATGCGAAACTCCAAATTCGTCGGTGGCGACACTAGGGAGGTGCGGGCGATGGGGCAAGCGCAACGTCCCTTCGCCCCTTGGCGTGGAGAAACAGGCGCGTCTATCCACGCGGAGTGCTGACAGGTAGCGACAGTAGCGAGTCTTCAGTGTCGTAATCCTTCGCACCCCCCTCTGGCCTGCCGGCCATCTCCCCCACAAGGAGGGAGATCATGCCTTCATCGGCGCCTCAGCCAATCACCAACGTTACAACGTTTATCCCTGCGAACCTGCAGGATAAGCGCCACCGTCGACGCGACTGATCTCCCTCCTTGTGGGGGAGATGGCCGGCAGGCCAGAGGGGGGTGCGAAGGATCGCGACGGTGAAAGGGTAGGAACTCAAAAACGCCGAGAAATTTGCAGGTCGTGGAAAACCTCTCCACCCGCAGCACAAATATCGTCGCGAGAACCGCAGCATTGCCATGGCGCATTGAATCCATAGCGCCTATATTGGCTGTGACGATCTGCGCTTCTCGGCAGGAGAGCATTTTCCCCGGGGCCTTAACGATCCTTAGGGAGCTGTCACTGGGAAGACCCGTGGGTCTTTTCACACGGCGCCCACCTACTTTGTAGGTCTCCGGGATCGACTTCTCCACCGGTTGTGTGGATCGTCACTTTCCCCCACCCAATCAATCCTGTTTGGCCTTAGCCGCGCAACGCGACAACATCCTTGGTTGCCGTGGCAACAAATGATGTGCCAAACACTTGCGACGACAGGAGAACGGGGGCGAACACCGGCATGACTTCCCATCGCGAGATCAAGAAGCAGTTGCGCAAGGAAGCGCTGGCCCGCCGCGACGCGCTCGACCAGTTCTGGCGCATCGAGGCCTCGCTGGAGATGGCCGAGACCGCGCGTGACAACGTTCCAATCGAGCCCGGCACCATCGTTTCCGGCTTCTGGCCGATGCGCTCGGAGGTCGACGTCAGGCCGATGATGTTTGCTCTGCGCGAGCATGGCGCCAGGCTGTGCCTGCCGGCGATCCTCGACAAGCATACGATCGTTTTCCGCGAACTGGTGCGCGGCGCCCCCATGGTCGACATGGGATTCGGTACTGTCGGCCCGCATGAGGAGGCCGATGTTCTGGACCCCGATATCATGCTGGTGCCGCTTGCCGCCTTCGACGCGCGCGGCCACCGCATTGGCTACGGCGCGGGCTACTACGACCGCGCGATCGCCAAGCTTGAGGATGCCGGCAAGCACCCCCGGCTGATCGGCATCGCCTTCGATTGCCAGGAGGTCGAGCGCGTGCCGGAAGAAAACCACGACGTGGTCATCCCCGAAATACTGACCGAAAGCGGGTTGCGCAGCTTCGCCCCTGAATTGTAGATGATTTCATGAGACTTCTTTTTCTAGGCGACATGGTGGGCAAGGCTGGACGCACTGCGGTGTGGAACCAGTTGCCGGGCTTGATTTCGGATTTCCGGCTCGATTTTGTCATCGTCAACGGCGAAAACGCCGCCGGCGGCTTTGGCATCACCGAAGAGATCTTTCGAGAAACGCTGAACGCCGGCGCCGACGTGGTGACCACTGGCAACCACGTGTGGGACCAGCGCGAGGCACTGGCGTTCGCGCCGCGCGAGGAGCGCTTCCTGCGCCCGGCGAATTTTCCCAAGGGCACGCCAGGCCGCGGCTCGGGTCTGTTCATCGCCAAGAACGGCGCGCGCGTCCTGGTGTCCAACATCATGGGCCGGGTGTTCATGCATCCCGAACTCGACGACCCGTTCCAGGCCGGCGAGCGCGAACTGTCCGCCTGCCCGCTGGGCGAACAGGCCGATGCGGTGGTGATCGACTTCCATGCCGAGGCGACGAGCGAAAAGATGTGCTTTGCCCATTTCGTCGACGGCCGCGCCAGCCTCGTTGTCGGCACCCATACCCACCAGCCGACCGCCGACCACCAGATCCTCAATGGCGGCACGGCCTACCTGACCGATGCCGGCATGTGCGGCGACTATGATTCCTCGCTTGGCATGGACAAGGAGGAGCCTCTCAACCGCTTCTTGTCCAAGGTGCCGAAGGGCCGCTTCGAGGCGGCCAACGGGCCGGCGACGATCTGCGGTGTCGGCGTCGACATCTCCGACCGCACGGGTCTTGCCGAGCGGATCGCGCCATTGCGTCGCGGCCCGCGCCTCGAAGAAACCGTACCTTCCTTCTGGTCCTGACATTGACGAGGGGCCAGTGGATACCTACTTGCTCGCAACAAGTCAGCAAATGTTAGAGCGCTGCGCCTCCGGTTGGACGCGCGACACTTGAGCACTGCAATTTTTTGCAAGAGCGGCCTCGCGGCCGCTCGATTGTTATCCATAAGGACTAAGGGGACGCATAGATGATCGAATTCCTGACGCCGTATCTCAGCTTCATGAACGACCCGACCGCCTGGGTGGCGCTGTTGACGCTGATCGCACTTGAGGTGGTGCTCGGCATCGACAATTTGATCTTCATCTCGATCCTGACCAACAAGCTGCCCGAGGCGCAGCGCGCTTCGGCTCGCCGGCTTGGCATCGGCGCGGCACTGATCATGCGCCTCGTGCTGCTTGCCACCATCTCCTTCATCGTGGCGCTCAAGGAGCCGGTCTTCGAGGCCTTCGGCCATGGCTTCTCCTGGCGCGACCTGATCCTGATCGCCGGCGGCCTGTTCCTGGTGTGGAAGGCGACCAAGGAAATCCATCATTCGGTCGACCCCGAAGACAGCACCGCCGGACTGGCTTCGCGGACGCTGCAGCTTTCGATGGG
>NZ_JBFUKO010000230.1:0-7880 GCF_056400805.1 Aminobacter sp. P4_H6_2 | reverse complement strand
GGTTCTCGCATATGGACGTGGTGCAYAACGCTGCCCACGACTATCGCCACTCGATGGCTTTCCCCTGCCACTAACGAAGGCACCCCAACCATGTCTGTATTTCGCAACGTCGTGTTCATCGCGGCGATCAGCGGCCTATTGGCCGGCGTGATCCTTGCCGCGCTCCAAACCTATGCAACCGTTCCGCTGATCCTCAAGGCCGAAACTTACGAAAATGCCGGCGGCGGCCATGAGCATGCCGCGGCCCCAGCCGCTGGCACTGAAGCGACCACGTCAGCACCTGCGGCGCAAGCCATGGCTCCCACTGAAGAGGAAGCTGAAGCCTGGGCACCCGCCGACGGCTTTGAGCGTTTCGCCTATTCGGCACTGGCCAATATCGTCAGCGGCGTCGCATTCGCGCTGATCCTGGTCGCGGTTTCCGAATTTGCCGGCGGCATCGCCAACTGGCGCCAGGGCGTGTTCTGGGGCTTTGCCGGCTTTGCTGTCTTCACACTCGCGCCGGGCCTAGGGCTGCCACCTGAGTTGCCCGCCATGCCGGCGGCCGACCTTGGCGCGCGCCAGATCTGGTGGACTATGACGGTGGTGGCAACCGCTGCCGGCTTGGCACTGATCGCTTTCAAGCAGTCGCTGCCGCTCGCCATCCTCGGCGTCGCGCTGATCGTTGCTCCGCACATCATCGGTGCGCCGCAGCCAGAAAGCCATGATTCGCCGATACCGGCCGACCTGCACCACAGCTTCGTCGTCGCCGTGACCATCACCAACCTGGTTTTCTGGGTGGTGCTCGGAGCTGTCGCGGGGGCTGTGCGGCAGCGTTTCATGGGTACGCAGGGCGCATTGCGCGGCAGCTTTGCCTAAGAAGCTGACATTTTTGCTAGGCGGTGCGCGCTCTGGAAAGAGTGCGCACGCCGAGCGGCTGATCACCGCATTCCCTGCGCCATGGAGTTACATCGCCACCGCGCAGGCCTATGACGACGAGATGCGCGAGCGCATCGATATCCACCGCTCCAGGCGCGGCGAAGGCTGGCGAACAATGGATGCGCCGCTTGATTTGATAGCAACGCTCGACAGTGTCGCCGATGGCGAACCGGTACTCATCGATTGCCTGACGCTGTGGCTGACCAATCACATGCTGGCCGATCATGACGTGGAAGCGGAAAGTGCCCGGCTCGCCGAGGTGCTGTCGCGGCCGCGCGGCCCATGGTTCGTCGTTGCCAACGAGGTCGGGCTCGGCATCGTGCCCGACAACGCGCTTGCCCGCCGCTTCCGCGATGCAGCCGGCAGGCTCAATCAAATGGTGGCAGCCGGTGCCGACGAGGTGCTGTTCATGGTCGCTGGCCTGCCGATAAAGGTGAAATGAGATGAAGGAAATCAACGAGACCGAAGCCGAGCGCCATCGCGCCAAGATGGCCAAGCGCAAGGCGGTTCAGGACGCCGAGGTGGCGGAAAAGACCATTGTGGAAAAGGGTCTGCTGATCGTCAATACCGGTCCCGGCAAGGGCAAGTCGACCGCGGCCTTTGGGCTTGCGCTGCGCATGCTCGGCTACGGCCATCGTGTTGGCGTCGTGCAATTCATCAAGGGCGCGTGGCATTCGGGCGAGCAGGATGCATTTGCCACATTTGGCGACCGCGTCGTCTGGCACACCATGGGCGAAGGCTTTACCTGGGAAACACAGGACATCAAGCGCGATATCGCCGCCGCTGAAGCCGCCTGGGCCAAGGCTCRGGAGTTGATGGCCGATCCCAGCATCGCGCTTGTGGTCCTCGATGAGCTTAACATCGCGTTGCGCTACGACTATCTCGATCTCGACGCCGTCGTGGCTGCGCTCAAGGGCCGGCGCGAAGGCCTGCATGTCGTCGTCACCGGCCGCAATGCCAAGCCTGCACTGGTCGAAGCCGCCGATCTCGTCACCGAGATGGGCGCGACCAAGCACCATTTTGCGGCTGGGGTTAAGGCACAGAAAGGCATCGAGTTCTAAGGGATCTGCGGCCTAAAGCCAGAAGATGACGGCGATCAATCCCATTGCGCCGACCATCAGCGCGTCGGCCGTCCAGTAAAGTCGGAGTGCGGCACGGATATCCTGGGCATTGGCTTCGCGCCGGCCGCCGTCGCCCATGAAGGCGTCGTCGACCATGACCCCTCCGTAAGTGCGCGGGCCTGCGAGGGCGAGACCCAGCGCACCGGCCATTGCCGCCTCAGGCCAGCCGGCATTGGGCGAGCGGTGTTTTCTGGCGTCGCGGAACACCGCTTTCCATGCGCGGCAAGGGTCGGTGCCTGGAACGAGGAAGGCGGCAAGAACGATAAGCAGCGCGGTCAGCCGCGATGCCGGCAGGTTGATCAGGTCGTCGAAACGCGCGGCCGCCCAGCCGAATGCTTCGTGGCGCTTGGTGCGGTGGCCGATCATCGAATCGGCGGTGTTGGCGGCCTTGTAGGCGGCACCGCCGGCAAAGCCGAAGACAGCGAGCCAGAAGGCGGGGGCGGTGATGCCGTCGGAGAAATTCTCGGCCAGGCTTTCGATGGCCGCGCGGCTGACGCCAGCTTCGTCGAGGCTGTCAGGGTCGCGGCCGACGATCTGCGATACCGCCTTGCGGCCGGCAACGATTCCGCCGCTGTCGAGCGCATCGGCTACCGCCTTCACATGGCTGCCGAGGCTGCGCTGGGCAACCAGGCTCGAAGCTGCGACTGCGGTGAGAAGAATGCCGAAGGGGACAAGCCCACACAGGTGCTCGACGGCAAATGCAAGCGCGGCCGGCAGGGCAACGATGACGACGAGGGCAACGACGCCCAAAATACGGCGCCTGGCGTCGGTATCGGTGGCGCGGTTGAGGCTGGTGTCGAGAAAGGATATCAGCTTGCCGATCCAGATCACCGGATGGCCGATGGCACGCACCAGCCGGTCCGGGTAACCGAGACCGAGTTCGAACAGAAGCGACAGGAAGGCAAGCGGAACGAACATGACGCTTCTTGATGGACGAAGGACTGGGACGATTGACCACGGCGGCAGCCTGGAGCGGGCGAGGGCGCTGTTTCCTGGAGCGCCCGAGCCGTTCGTCGACTTGTCGACCGGGATCAACCCGCACTCCTATCCGCTTTTTGAGCTGCCTGCCACAGCCTTGTCGCGTCTGCCCGAGCCAGGCCGTGCGCGCGACCTAGCAGCCATCGCCGCAACCGCCTACGGCGCGCCGACGGCGGCCAATGTGGTGCCTGCACCGGGCACCCAGATCCTTTTGCCGCGCATCGCCTCGCTGGTGCGGCCCGGCCGGGCTCTCGTGCTCGGGCCGACCTATCAGGAGCATGCACGCGCTGCTGCAATCGCCGGGCACGAGGTGGCCGAGGTGCGCGAGTTCGAGCGTCTGGCCGAGGCCGACCTTGCTGTGGTGGTCAATCCGAACAATCCCGATGGGCGCGTTGTTTCCCGCGCGGACCTGCTGGCGCTTGCCGAAAAGCTGCGCGCCAAGGGCGGACTTCTGGTCGTCGACGAGGCCTTCATGGACGTTGGTCCGCAAGCACAAAGCATGGCCGGCGATGTCGATCTGGGCGGTATCGTCGTGCTGCGCTCGTTCGGCAAGTTTTTCGGGCTTGCGGGCATCAGGCTGGGTTTTGCCATCTCAAATCCGTTCATCGCAGGGCGGCTCGAAGAAGAACTCGGCCCTTGGTCGGTGGCCGTGCCGGCGCTGGAATATGGGGCCAAGGCGCTGGCTGATTCCGACTGGCACCGCGAGATGCGGACGATATTGACCAAGGCCGCGCACCGTCTCGATCAGGCTTTCGCTCGCGCCGGCGTGATCGTGACCGGCGGCACCTCGCTGTTTCGCCATGTCGATATCGAAGACGCTTCGAGCCTGTTCCATGCGCTTGGCCGTGAAGGTATCTTGGTGCGCAGCTTTTTCGACCGCCCGACACAATTGCGCTGTGGCTTGCCGGGCACGGAACTGGAATGGCGGCGGCTCGATGTGGCGCTTGGCGATTGGGCGCAGGACCGGCATGAAATGAAGAGTGCGGTTGGATGATCTATGTCTGCCCGCTATCGAAGGTCGACGAGACGGTTGCGCGCATTGGTGCTGAACGGCTGATCTCGCTGCTGTCGGCAGGCACGGAGATGACGCGCCCGGAGGCGATCCGCGCCGAAAACCACCTTTTGATGAACATGCACGACATCTCGGCCGAGCAGGACGGCATGACGCTGCCTGGCGAGGCGCATGTGCGCCGTATCCTGGATTTTGCGGGCCGCTGGGACAGGTCGCGGCCGCTGGCGATCAACTGCTACGCCGGGGTCAGCCGCTCGACGGCTTCGGCCTACATCATCGCTGCTGCATTTTCGCCGGCGCGCGATGAGGCCGAGTTGGCAATGTCGCTGCGCCGGCTGTCGCCATCGGCGACTCCCAATCCCCGGTTGATCGCCGTTGCCGACCAGATTTTGAGCCGCAACGGCCGCATGATTGCAGCCATCGCCGCAATCGGACGCGGTGCCGATTGTTTCGAAGGTGTGCCCTTCGGGCTGGAGCTTTAGACAATACCGCCGCTGCCACCGACGGCTGCTGGCCGCTCCGCAGCCGCCTTGGCGCGATAGCCAGCCGCACGGTAGGCGGCGATGGGGTCTATGGCGCCACCTGACTTGAGCCGCGCCATGGCAAGGATCGGTTCGACGTCGGTGCGGTAGGCAACTTTGAGCGTCTGGGTCGCCATCAGGGCGTCATTAGCATCCTGGAAGCCTTCCAGCGCCTTGCGGTCGACTAGAAGGGCTGTCGCGTAGGCGCGCTGCACTTCCACCGCCGACAGCATCAGGCTCTCGATCGGATCGGTGACGTTGTGGCTCTGGTCGAGCATGTGGGCCGGGTTGAAGCCGTCTGCGTGGTTGAGCTCGGCATCGACCAACTCGTTGAAGACGAGGAACAGCCGGTAGGGGTCGATCGAGCCGGCGTCGAGGTCGTCGTCGCCATATTTCGAATCGTTGAAATGGAAGCCGCCGAGTTTCTTGAACTGGATCAGCCGCGACACGATCATCTCGATGTTGACGTTGGGCGCGTGGTGGCCAAGGTCGACGAGGCAATACGCCTTCGGCCCCAATTCCTTTGATATGATGTAGTTGGTGCCCCAGTCTTGCACGACGGTCGAATAGAAGGCCGGCTCATACATCTTGTGCTCGGAAAACAGGCGCCAATCCTGAGGCAAGGCGGCGTAAATCTCGCGCATCGAATCAAGATAACGCTCGAAGGCCTTGGCGAAATTGACCTGGCCAGGGAAATTCGAGCCATCGCCGACCCACACCGTCAGCGCCCTGGAGCCAATCGTCTTGCCGATCTCGATGCATTCGAGATTGTGCTCGATGGCCTGTTGGCGGGTGCCGGCGTCGGCGTGCGATAGCGAGCCGTATTTGTAGGAACGCGCCTGATCCTTGGCGTCGGAGAAGGTGTTGGAGTTCATGGCATCGAAGCCGAGGCCGAAGCGGCTCGCCGCCTGCTTCAGCCTGTTGGCGTCGGCCTTGTCCCAGGGGATATGAAGCGAAACAGTCGGTGTCGCCTTGGTGAGTTCGTTGATGACGGCGCAATCTTCGATCTTGTCGAAGATGTCGCGCGGCTCGCCAGCACCGGGGAAGCGCGCAAAGCGGGTGCCGCCGGTGCCGACGCCCCAGGACGGGATCGCAACGCCGAAATTCTGGACCTTGTCTCGGATGGCGTCGATCTTGATGCCGCGCCGCTCAAGCTGCTCGCCAAGCGTGTCGTAGTCGCGGGCAAGGTTCTTTTCACGCGCCGCATTGTCTCTTTCGACGATCTCGGCCGCTATCATCTGTTCGGTCACTGCAAATTCCTCCCAAATTCTTTCGGCTTGCGCCGCCCCTCATCCCCCTGCCGGGACCTTCTCCCCGTATGGTGACGGGGAGAAGGGGGCTGGCTGGCCGCAACGTTGCCGCTTATCTCCTTTTCCCCGCTTGCGGGGAGAAGGTCCCGGCAGGGGGATGAGGGGCGGCGCCTCGTCCTACCGCGTGAAACTCTGTGCGTTGCCGGCGTCGACATTGATGATGTTGCCGGTCGATTTGGCCGACATGTCGGAGGCGAAGAAGTAGATCGCCTCGGCAATGTCTTCCGGGAATACCGAACGCTTCAGCATTGAGCGTGAACGATAGTGTTCCTCCAGCTCGTCCGTCGACATGTTATAGGCCGCCGCGCGCTGTTCCTTCCATTCGCCCGTCCATATCTTCGAACCGCGCAGCACGGCGTCCGGGTTGACGACGTTGACGCGGATCTGTTCGCCCGCGCCTTCCAATGCGAGGCAGCGCGCGAGATGGATCTCGGCCGCCTTTGCGGTGCAGTAGGCAGCCGCATTGGGCGAGGCGGCAAGGCCATTCTTGGAGGCGACGAAGACGACGTTGCCGCCGATCTTTTGAGTGCGGAACAGCTTGAACGCTTCGCGCGACACAAGGAAATAGCCTGTCGCCAGGATATCCATGTTCTTGTTCCACAAAGCGAGCGTCGTCTCCTCGATCGGCGCGGACGAGGCAAGGCCAGCGTTGGACACCAAAATGTCGACACCACCGAACTCGATCGCCGTATCCGTGAAGCCTGATATGACCTGTTCCTCGCTGGTCACGTCGATCCGGACGGGGCGGACGAAGTCCTTGCCGAACGCCTTTGAAAGCTCCTGCTCGGCGGTTTCGAGGGCAGTCTGGTCGATATCGGCCAGCACCACGCAGGCGCCTTCGCGCAACAGCCGCGCCGCTGTCGCCTTGCCGATGCCGCCGGCGCCGCCGGTGACGACCGCGATGCGGCCCGCCAGCGACTTCGGCTTGGGCATGCGCTGCAGCTTTGCCTCTTCGAGCAGCCAGTATTCGATGTCGAAGGCCTCCTGTTCGGGCAGGCCGACATATGTCGACACCGTCGAGGCGCCGCGCATGACATTGATGGCGTTGACGTAGAACTCGCCCGAAATGCGCGCCGTCGCCTTGTCCTTGGCAAAGGTGATCATGCCGACGCCTGGCACGAGATAAACGACAGCGTTAGGGTCGCGAATGGCGGGCGAGTCGGCGCGCTTGCAGCGCTCGTAATAGGTGGCGTAGCCTTTGCGGTATTCCTCGACAGCACCTGCCAGGCCGGCGAGGGTCCTGTCGGTATCCGGCTTGGCCGGGTCGAAATCGACCACCAGCGGGCGGATCTTGGTGCGCAGGAAATGGTCGGGGCAGCTGGTGCCAAGTGCCGCGAGGCTTTCGAGTTCCTGCGAGCCGACGAACTCCAGCACCGCGTTCTGATCGTCGAAATGGCCGACCTTCGGCTCCGAAGCCGAGATCAGGCCGCGGATAGCCGGCATCAGCTTCGCAGCGACGGCGCGCCGTTCGGCTGCCGACAGCGTGGGGCGAGCCACGCCGCCGAAGATCGTCTTGCCGGCGGTGTTTTGCTCGAACCATTCGATAGCGCGGTTGATGATACGGATGGTGGTTTCGTAGCTGTCCCTGGCCGTATCGCCCCAGGTGAACAGGCCGTGGCTTTCGAGCACGACACCGACCGCGTCTGGGGTTTCCTGACAGAACTTTTCCAGCCACAGGCCCAATTCGTAGCCAGGCTTCTTCCAGGGAAGCCAGCCGATCTCCCCGCCAAAGATGTCCTTGGTCAGCTCCCGGCTGTTCTTGGAAGCGGCAATGGCGATGATCGCGTCGGGATGCATGTGGTCGACATGCTTTTTGGGCACATAGGCGTGCAGCGGCGTGTCGATCGAGGCGGCGCGCGGATTGAGATTGAAGGTGCAGTGAGGCAGGTAGCCCACCATCTCGTCTTCGAAATCGACCCCGCGATAGAGCTGCTTCAGGCCGTCCAGCTTGTCCTGGTAGAGCGTCGAAAAACCGTCGAGCTTGATGGTGCCGACATCGCCGCCCGATCCCTTGACCCACAGA
>NZ_JBFUKO010000229.1:0-7904 GCF_056400805.1 Aminobacter sp. P4_H6_2 | reverse complement strand
GAACAGTCGTGTCGATCACAAGGGCGACGTTCACGTCTCGGCTTCCCAAAGCGGCATAAACCCGCTGGTGTTCAGCCAGCCGCCAAATTCCGGGTGTCTCTTCCGGGACGCAATGTCTGGAATGAATGGGTTGGGGACCTTCGCCTGAGCGGAACAGCGGGTTTGCTCTTGCCATAAGCATTCAAACCCAATCACTGGGCACCGCGCAGTTGAAGGATCAACTCGGCAAGCTGCCTGTTGTCCGGCTGAAGGCGGGCAAGATCTTCAGCCAGCGTCAGTGTTTCAGGATAGCGGCGGAGCTTGAGCTTCGGCGACAGCTACGCCCTCAACGGCACGGCAGGGTTCCGCGTGAAATGGTAGGGCAAGCGGCAGCTAGCCGCACCATCCGCTTTGTCCCCATTGCGGCCCTCTTGCMAACATTTCACACAGCAGTGCCTGATCTATAGATTGATTGAACGAAACTGGCTTGACGTGCGATAAGTCGTTCGCTATTTGTTCCGCATCATGATCAAGTTGCTGAACCACCTCATACGCTGACCGTGCCGCCTACTGCCAAAGGGCAGGGGCCGTTTCAGGTTTGCGTGTTGAGATGGACAGATGATCGCCCAGCCAAAATTTGTTGAAGACCACCTAGCGACTGCGCGCGCTCAGGCCGCCAATTGCAGATTTCATCCAACTGGAACGGTTCGTTGCAACGGCGTCTCGCTGTTTCGGAGCGAATTCGCCCGCGACCTCGGCTGCTTGTTGGATTTGGATCCTGCAGTCCTGTCTTGGTCGTGCCTGCCCATGGCTTTGGTGGTCGCAACTGAGGTTCATGTTCCTGACTTCCTGGTTGAACGGAATGATGGGCGCTGGGTCCAAGATGCCGTCTCCAGGTCTGACAGGACACGCCCTTCCTGGATTGACGATGCGGCCTGTGCCGAAGGGCTGAAATATAGTTGTTCTACCGTCGATGAGATTTACTCAGGCTTTCGTCTAGTGAATGCTCGCGACCTCCTGCGCTACGCTCGCTGGCATTGTCCCTTGGGTGACCGAGTTCGACTGCTTGCTGCCTTGGAAGACCAAGGATCCATGACGTTTGCTGAATGTCTGCCTGCCTTTCAAGAAACGCGGCCGACAGCAGGTCTTGCTTCGCTGATCCTGCACCGTTTCGTCGAAGCCGACCTGGACGATGCCAGGATTGGCCCTGAGACCATAGTCAGGCGCTGCCGCTCCTAATCCCTCCCTAAAAAAACTCAGTGCCAGGCTTGCAAGCTAAAAGCGTGCTCATCGACGAGGTGCGACATGCCGCACATGCGGAAGTTCCAACACAAACTGGCCAGATCCACGATGCTGTTTCTCGCATATTGCGGGATCGCTAAGGCCCTTCGGCAACAGCATAGTTTCCGTCGCGGCCTGCCTGCTGTCATCTGCGTGGTCTTGCCGGAAGATGCTGACATCGAAGTGTACGAGAGTGCCGCCTACTACGTGCTCTGCGGCGGCACGCCCCGCTTGGCAGGGGATGACCAGGCCGTTGTGATTCATCGAAAGGGTCCTTGGTCGAAGCCCATGTATGACCACCTGATGGCGACTGTCCGTGACAAGTCACAACTGCTCATCCTGACGGAAACAGTGGATTCTCTCCCGAGCGGGTTTGCTGCGGTAGCCGACGCTGTGGTCCAAGTGTCCCAGCCGTCACCAAAACACATCCTCGCGGCCTGCAAGCTCTGTCTGAACCAGGAGGTCACTGAAAATCAGGCTGAATTCGTCGCCTCCTTTCCCCTGACAATCATCGGGACGGCACTTCGCCGAGGTAGACCAATTGCGACATCGATTGAGCGTATGAAGCTCGCCGTCGTGCCAAAAATGGAAGCCAAAGACACCGCGACTCCGACCTTGGGGGACCTTCACGGGCTCGGAGAGGCTGGGGAATGGGGAAGGGAACTCGCTATCGATCTTGCGGATTGGCAGGCAGGCAAGATCCAGTGGAGTGACGTCGACCGAGGTATTCTGCTGAGCGGGCCGCCTGGAACCGGAAAAACGACGTTCGCAGCTGCCTTGGCACGCACTTGTGGTGTTTACCTTGCCTTGGGTTCGATCGCGCGTTGGCAGGCCAAAGGCCATCTTGGCGATATGCTGAAAGCAATGCGGAAGACTTTTGACGATGCGAAGGCGAATGCGCCTAGCATTGTTTTCCTCGATGAGATCGACGCGATCGGTGATCGAGAAAGGTTTTCGGGCCACGGTCGTCAATACGCCACCGAAGTCGTATCGGCGTTGCTCGAATGTCTAGACGGTTCAGAGGGTCGAGAAGGCGTGGTTGTGGTGGGTGCTTGCAATCACCCGACGCTGATTGACATGGCTTTGACGCGTCCAAGGCGTTTCGACCGTCAACGTCGAGGTCGGGACAAATCGATCTACATTTTGCAGACAAATTGGTTTCCGATAGGACAAACCCCGTTACTTTTTACAGTTGCACTACCCGAGCTCTACTTGCGCTCCTGGGTCGGACCAGGTGATTTGGCGTTCCGAGACCTAACCAAAAACCCGAGCACCGGCACCACTTAGGCACTCGGGCTATCGATATGCTCGGGGGCAAACCGATCTACCTGTCACGGACAGATTGGTTTCCGCTGGGACAAACCTCGTTACTTTTTACACGTAAGACGACTCCAGAGTTTGCCTAGAGTACCAGGATTTTGAGAATGACCGAGAACGAGATCGACGCTGTAAAAGGCGCGCTAGCCGGAGTTCTTGACGGCTACCGCCAGAAGCATTCCGTGCTAAATCAATGCTTTCGCACGTCCCATCGTTTGGCTGAACAGGTTCAGAGAGCGATAGTTGACGTGCTTCCCCACTATGAAGGAAGCGAGATTGCCGTCGATATAGGAAACCTATACCAGGACGGCAAGCTCTTGCTCGATCAAGAATTGTGCGAGCACTACTCAGTAAACTTGCCACCAAGGGGTACAGTTGGGCGTATCGGTCCAGAAGAGTATCATGCGTGGCTTTGGTTCGCCGGAAGCATTATTGATATGACATTCCTTTATAGCATGGCAGCATTGATGAATAATCGCGACTTCGATCCTGAGATTCTATTTGTATCCAGAAATCGCGAGATGGTGCCGTTCAAGTTGGCATTTGAGTATGTGCCATATCGCCGATGGAGCGTTGCAGAAATTAGAGCGAGAGGCCACTCTTAGGCAGGCTTTGTCGCCTGCGCATTTTCGCGAAGACCTCTTCACGAAGCTTGTCGAACCGCTCGTCTCGGAAGTCGCATCCTTCTTGCAGGCTAGCTGAGATTCCTTCCGGCCCGTGGAGGTTGCGATCGTCTCGACGTGGTTCGGTTCCTTTGTGCTGGGGATACATGTCCATGTTTGCGCTTACCTCCTCGAATTAGGCTGTCCTGGGTTCGAGCTATTTGCAAGCGCCGGTAACCGACTTCGTTGCCCAAACGGACATGAATTCGAATGGACATAGAGTAGGACGAACACCCTGTCGAACATGCGCCGGTGGAGACGCTCATAGGCCAGTTCGGCCGGGTGATCATCGACGCGTCAAATGGCAAAGGCCTGAACTTTGTTCCGGGCCTATGCCATTTATGGGGGAGCCGACTTCGAGTGTCGGTTGAGCCATCTACCTTGACGCGGAGCAAGATACGGTGACGCGACAGGTCCTGGGTCAGGTCGGGGATGAAAACGGCGGCTAGCTGGTTGACCTCAAGTGGCTCGTAGAGGGCAATCAGCCTGCTGCCCCTATGCGGACGGCAAGGAACCCCTCTAACGGAAAAGACCTGCCTTTGGGGCAGGCCTTCTCGTGATTGGAGGCAATCTTTGGTGTTTTCTGACCAAACTATGGTTCCGCTGACAGGTGGTGCTGCTTAGTCCCCTCAGCTGCAGCCGCTTGTACTTCCACACGTGTCGCACTTCTCGCAGGTGCCGTTGCGCACCATGGTGAAGTTCTGGCACTCCGCGCAGGAATTGCCGGTGTAGCCTTGCAGCATCGACTTGGCGCGACGGTCGGCGGCGAGCTTCTTGGCATCTGCCGCTTCCTGGGCGGCGGCGTCGGTGAACAGTGACGTGGTGACCGACGTTTCCTCAGTGGTCTCCTCGATCGTGATCTCTTCGACCAGTTCCTTGGCCCGCTCCTCATAGTCGCGCTTGTAGGCGGTCGATTCTTCCACCGAGATCGCGGTCTTGAGCGACAGCACGTTGGAACCGGAGAAGGCGGTGACCGGCGTGACACGCGCCGGGCTTGCGGCACCGGCTCCTGCCGAACCCTTGGGATCGTTGCCGGTGACGCCGGAGACGACCTTGAGCGGGGAGGCGCCGCGGGTCAGGCCCTTGGAGAAGGGCAGGGCCTTGCCTTCATTGATGCCTTTGCCGAGCGCGGTCTTGTCGAAATCCGACTGGTCGACATGGGCGAGGTCGTGGCGGCTGAGATAGCTGACGGCGAGTTCGCGGAAGACATAGTCGAGGATCGAGGTGGCGTTCTTGATGGCATCGTTGCCGATGACCATGCCGGCCGGCTCGAACTTGGTGAAGGTGAAGGCCTCGACATATTCGTCGAGCGGCACGCCGTACTGCAAGCCAAGCGAGATCGAGATGGCGAAGTTGTTCATCATCGCACGGAAGGCAGCCCCTTCCTTGTGCATGTCGATGAAGATCTCGCCGAGACGGCCATCATCGAACTCGCCGGTGCGCAGATAGACCTTGTGACCGCCGACGACGGCCTTCTGGGTGTAGCCCTTGCGGCGGTTCGGCAGCTTTTCGCGCTCGCGGTAGAGGCGTTCGATGACACGCTCGACGATCTTTTCGGTGACCTGCACTGCCTTGGCGGCGGCGGGGGCGGCGATCAGCGCCTCGACGGCGTCGTCTTCATCCTCGTCCCCATCTGATATCAGCGAGGCATTGAGCGGCTGCGACAGCTTGGAGCCGTCGCGGTAGAGCGCATTCGCCTTGAGCGCCAGCTTCCACGACAGCATGTAGGCGCTCTTGCAGTCCTCGACCGTCGCCTCATTGGGCATGTTGATGGTCTTGGAGATGGCACCCGAGATGAAGGGCTGGGCTGCCGCCATCATGCGGATGTGGCTTTCGACGCTGAGGTAGCGCTTGCCGATCTTGCCGCACGGATTGGCGCAATCGAACACGGCCAGGTGCTCGTCCTTGAGGAAGGGCGCGCCTTCCAGCGTCATCGCACCGCAGACATGGATGTTGGCGGCTTCGATCTCGCGCCTGGAGAAGCCGATCGCCGGCAGTATCTCGAACGAGAAATCGTTGAGCTGCGCGTCGGTGAGGCCGAGCACGTCCTTGCAGAAGTCTTCGCCGAGCGTCCACTTGTTGAAGACGAACTTGATGTCGAAGGCGCTCTTGAGGGCTGCGTTCAGCGTCTCGATCTTCTCGTCGGTGAAGCCCTTCGACTTCAGCGAGCCGGGGTTGACGCTAGGGGCCTGGTTGAGGTTGCCGTGGCCGACGGCATAAGCCTCGATCTCGGCGATCTGGGCCTCGGTGTAGCCAAGCGTGCGCAGTGCTTCAGGCACGGCGCGGTTGATGATCTTGAAGTAGCCGCCGCCGGCGAGCTTCTTGAACTTCACCAGCGCGAAGTCGGGCTCAATGCCGGTGGTGTCGCAATCCATGACCAGGCCGATCGTGCCGGTCGGCGCGATCACGGTTGCCTGGGCGTTGCGGTAGCCGTGCTTCTCGCCGAGCTCGATGGCGCGGTCCCAGGCAGCGCGGGCGTGCGTCACCAGTTCGGGCTGCTTGAGGTCGGAAGCGACCAGCGGCACCGGATGGACCGACAGCTTTTCGTAGCCATCCTTGTTGCCATAGGCGGCACGGCGGTGGTTGCGCATGACGCGCAGCATGTTGTCGGCATTGCGGTCGTAATCGGCGAAGGCGCCGAGTTCGGAGGCCATCTCGGCCGAGGTGGCATAAGCCACGCCGGTCATGATCGCAGTCAGCGCGCCGCCGATGGCGCGGCCTTCGTCGGAGTCATAAGGAATGYCCGAGGTCATCAGCAGGCCGCCGATATTGGCGTAGCCGAGGCCAAGCGTGCGGTATTCGTAGGAGAGCTTGGCGATTTCCTTGGACGGGAACTGCGCCATCATCACCGAGATTTCGAGCACGATCGTCCACAGGCGCACGGTGTGCTCGTAGGCCGCGATGTCGATGGTGCCGTCGGTGTTGCGGTAGGGCAGAAGGTTGATCGACGCCAGGTTGCAGGCGGTGTCGTCGAGGAACATGTATTCCGAGCACGGGTTCGACGCACGGATGGCGCCCGCCGACGCGCAGGTGTGCCAGTCGTTCATCGTGGTGTTGAAGTGCAAGCCCGGATCAGCCGACGCCCAGGCGGCGTAGCCGATCTTTTCCCACAGGTCGCGGGCCTTGAGCGTCTTCATGACCTTGCCGTCCTTGCGGGCGGTCAGGTGCCAGTCGCTGTCCTTCTCGACCGCCTGGAGGAAATCATCCTTCAGTGAGACGGAATTGTTGGAGTTCTGGCCCGAGACGGTGAGGTAGGCTTCCGAATCCCAATCGGTGTCGTAGGTCTTGAAATCGATCGAGGTGTAGCCCTGCTTGGCGAACTGGATGACGCGGTAGATGTAGTTCTCCGGCACCGAATTCTTCTTGGCTGCCTTGATCTCGCGCTTGAGCGCGGTGTTGATCAGCGGATCGAAGCAGTCGTCGTCATGGCCTTCGCAGTTGACGCAGGCGGCCATGATCTTGGCGAGGTGCTGCTTGACGATCTTGGAGCCGGTGACCAGCGCCGCCACCTTCTGCTCTTCCTTCACCTTCCAGTCGATATAGGCCTCGATATCGGGGTGGTCGGCGTCGACAACGACCATCTTGGCCGCACGGCGTGTGGTGCCGCCCGACTTGATGGCGCCGGCCGCGCGGTCACCGATCTTGAGGAAGCTCATCAGGCCCGACGACTTGCCGCCGCCCGAAAGCTTTTCGCCTTCGCCGCGCAGATGCGAGAAGTTGGAGCCGGTGCCCGAGCCATATTTGAACAGGCGCGCTTCACGCACCCACAGATCCATGATGCCGCCCTCGTTGACGAGATCGTCGGCGACCGACTGGATGAAGCAGGCATGCGGCTGGGGGTGTTCGTAAGACGACTTCGACTTGGTCAGCTTGCCGGTGAAGGGGTCGACATAAAAATGGCCCTGGCCGGGACCGTCGATGCCATAGGCCCAGTGCAGGCCGGTGTTGAACCACTGCGGCGAGTTCGGCGCGACGCGCTGGGTGGCCAGCATGTAGGACAGCTCGTCCTTGAAGGCACGGGCGTCGTCTTCAGACTTGAAGTAACCGCCCTTCCAGCCCCAGTAGGTCCAGGTGCCGGCGAGACGGTCAAAGACCTGACGGGCGTCGATCTCGGAGCCGTAGCGCTCGTTTTCGGGCAGCTTGGCGAGTTCGACTTCGTCGGCGACCGAGCGCCACAGGAAGGAGGGGATGTCGTTTTCTTCGACCTTCTTCAGCCGGGCGGGCACGCCGGCCTTGCGGAAATACTTCTGCGCCAGGATGTCGGCGGCAACCTGGGAGAACTGCGCGGGCACATCGATGTTGTCGAGCCGGAAGACCACCGAGCCGTCCGGATTCTTGATCTCGGAAAGCGCCTTGCGGAATTCGATCTCCGCATAGGCCGATTGTCCATCCTTGGTGAAACGCCGCTCGATGCGCATCGGTCGATTTCCTTTTGTCTATATATAGCGTCTTTCGCGGGAAATTTCCCGCTGCTTGTACGAAAGGCGCAATCCCGCTTGATCCGGCCGCGTCAACGGCCGATTGCCCTATCCCGCACAGTCGCTGCCTGACCTGGAAGGCTCCTTTCGGAGTCTGCTCCCGCCAGCCTGCGGACCGTTGCGGGTCCTTGAAACTGAAACTTTGGTTGCGATTCCCTCATGGAGGGCTACTCACACTATCTAGCGA
>NZ_JBFUKO010000228.1:0-7914 GCF_056400805.1 Aminobacter sp. P4_H6_2 | reverse complement strand
GCGCCATAGCCATCCGGTCGCCCTGGCTGGAGAGGATGTAGCCGGGCAGGAGCGTCGTCGTTTCGATATATTGCGCCTGATGCAGCGGGTGCCACCTGTTAAAGTCAGCCGGCAGCGTTGAAGCGAGCTCTTCGGCGGAATCATAGCCGCCCAGGGTTGCGCGCAGATCATCGGAAAAGAACATCTTGGTCGCCGCGGTGCTGCGCAGCCTGGGCCGGTGCGAAAACAAGGGGTCTTCCGTGGCGTCGATGCCGGCACCGAAGAATGCGGCGAGATATTCCGGCGTCTGTTGCTGAAGGGCTGGCAAGTAGGGATAGAGCTTGCGAAACAGGTGCGGCCTGATGCGCGAGTGGGGCTGACGGCCGCAGAAGCGCCGCACCCGCGCCTCCGCGAAAAGATCGTAGCCGGCAAGAATCTCGTCCGCGCCTTCCCCCGTCAGCACCACCTTTATGCCCTGCTCACGAACGTGACGGGCGAGGCGATGCAGCGGCGCGGGCGCGGTGCGCAAGATAGGCTGCTCGGTGCCGTTTACGATCTCAGGAAACAGRCTCGCGGTGTCGCTGGCACGGTAGGCGACCGAACTGTGCGCAGTGCCGAGCCTCTCGACCATTTCAGCCTGATAGGCACTCTCGTCGTAGTCGGCATCGGTGAAGGTGACGGAGAAGGTGCGCAAGCCTTGCGGAACCTTCCTTGCCGCCAAAGCAGCGATCATCGATGAGTCTATGCCGCCCGACAGGTATGAGCCGACCGGAACATCGGCGCGCAACCGGATTCGTGTGGCGTCCTCGAGAAGGATAAGCAGTTCTTCCGCGAGCACAGTTTCCGATCGATTGTCGCCAGGGTCGTCTTGCTCAGGAAACGCAAGATGCCAATAGGGCCTGCTCGTCGCCTGGCCGCCCTCGATCAGCATTATATGGGCGGGCGGCAATTGCGATATGCCTGCGAACGCAGTGCGGGGCGCGATCGGCGCCCATAAGGTGAAAATCTGGTCCAGCGCAACGGGATCGATCCGCGCGACGATGCCTGGCACCTGCAGCAACGCCTTTACCTCGGAGGCGTAGAACAAGGTGCCGTTGTGCCATGTGTGGAAGAGTGGCCGCACACCCATTCGGTCGCGGGCCAGCATCATGCGATTGCGGCGCTCGTCCCAGATCGCGAAGGCGAAATCGCCATTGAGGAGCGAGACACAATCCGGTCCCATCTCGTCATAGAGATGGAGAATGACCTCGGTGTCGGACGACGTTTTGAAAACGCGTCCGCGCTGCTTCATCGCATCGCGCAGTTCGACGTAGTTGAAGATCTCGCCATTGTAGCTGATATGAACGCGGCCATCGGCACTCACCATGGGCTGGTGCCCATCGGCGATGCCGACGACCGAAAGTCGCCGATGTCCCAAGCCGGCGGCCTTGCCGACATGGAGGCCCGCATTGTCAGGGCCGCGATGCCGCAATGCGCCCGTCATGTCCTGAAGCAGCGCACGCGCGTCGTCCGCGCCGACCGCGTGCCCGCAATAGCCCGCTATCCCGCACATCAGGTTGCAATCCTGGTTGGATCGTCAATCAAACCCATCCCCCATCAACCTGCACCATGACTCGCCGGCAAATCCGTTGAAGAATGCCTTTGCGTCGAGAAATGGCTGGACCAGTGCGGGATCGCGCGCATGCACGATGCTTGACGAGGCGTGGACGAAGGCAAACCGTCGTCCCAGCATGGCATTGAGCAAAGCCGGCTGCGTACGCCCGCGCAGGGCCACCAGCCCGTTCGATGCGGCGTGGGCGATCATGTTGTCTATGACCGCACCCTCCTGGCCGGGCATGGACATCACCTGGATGGCACGGCCGATGCGCCCGCTATCGCCGTAGTAGATGTAGAGGCCGACCGGATGGCCGCTGCCAGTGCGCACGACACGGCGCACGCCTTGGCCGTAGTTTGCCTTGCGTCGCGCATGAACGATGGTGCGGGCGAGCGTGTCACGCTGCCAGGTTGGGCGCATCGGGTAATGCGCGGCGAGTTTGGGGATAAGGTCCAGCAACTCGTCTTCATCCACGTCAGCATCCACGAGGCTGGCCTTTTGAGGCGGCGTGAAATGCGACCAATGCGCATCGTTATCCGTTGAGCGCCGGCGGATCAGGGCATCGATAGGCCGTGCCAGCGGTGAAAAGAGGCGCGCAGCACTTATGCCGGCCGCGGCGAGTTCGACCATGAAGCCGGCCGGTCGAATGACGCGGATCCATTCTAGGCTGTAGTCTGGCAGCACGGTTGCGCGCATCTTGCGCCACATCGCCGTCGAGACATCGTTGGCCGTTTCGGTCAGCGAAATATCCTGCGGGCCGGCAAAAAAGGCGCGCACCAGGCGCGCGCCGGCAAAAGGATCCTCCTTGTGCCGGTCAACCATCATCGTTCCGCACAGGGCACCGCGCAGTGGCCTGCCCTCGAATTCGAGCGCGAGCGGCAGGACGCCGAGAAAGCCCGAGACACTTCCATCATCGCGCTTGTGGATCAGCGATGTGATATCCGGCTGGGCGTCGGGGGCATCGAGGAAGAGTTCTTGCAGATAGGCCTCGAGAGAGCTTGTCGCCGGTTGCCTGGTCTTGCGAAGGATGCGCTGAAACATCTCCGCGACCACCGGAACATCCGGAGCTGTAAAGGGACGGACTTCGCTCATCTCTGTTTGTCGATCTGCTCTACGCAACACAGGTTGCACTCGATCAGACGCATACCGCAGAGGTGTTAGAGAACTCTGAACCGGGCCTGGCTAGTTGATCCGCCGCCCGGTCTCGGGGTCGAACAGATGCAGGTCGGAAGCGGTTGCAGACAGGCGAACCGCATCGCCCGGCTTGACCGCGACACGCCCCATGGCAAAGACGCAAACCTGCTGGCCGGCAAGCTTGGCGTAGAACTGCGTCGACAGCCCAAGCGGTTCGACGACTTCGACTTCGGCTGAAATGTCGCCATCGGAAGCAAGATGCAAATGCTCGGGCCGCAGACCGACAGTCACCTTGTCGCCGTCGCTCACTGGCAGGCTGGCAAGCACAGGCAGCTTCTGCCCATTGGCCAGGATTGCGCCGGCGTCTTCGCCGGTTCGTTTGATCGTCGCCGGCAGGAAGTTCATGCCGGGCGAGCCGATGAAGCCGGCGACGAAGGTGTTGACCGGATGGTCGTAGAGATCGAGCGGCGCGCCAACCTGCTGGACGACACCGTCATGCATGACGACGATGCGGTCGGCCATGGTCATGGCTTCGGTCTGGTCGTGGGTGACATAGACCGACGTGGTCTTGAGCTGCTGGTGCAGCGCTTTGATCTCGGTGCGCATATGCACGCGCAGCTTGGCGTCGAGATTGGACAAGGGTTCGTCGAACAAAAACACCTTGGGATCGCGCACGATGGCACGGCCCATGGCGACACGCTGGCGCTGGCCGCCAGAAAGCTGGCGCGGCAGGCGCGCGAGCAGCGTGTTGAGGCCGAGGCGGTTGGCTGCTCCGCCCACGCGAGTATCGATCGCCTGCTTTTCGGTTTTTCTGAGCGTCAGGCTGAAGCCCATGTTGGCCGCGACGTTCATGTGCGGATAAAGCGCATAGGATTGGAACACCATGGCGATGTCCCGATCCTTGGGCGCCACGTCGTTGACGACGCGTTCGCCGATGCGGATTTCGCCAGCGGAGATCTCTTCCAGCCCGGCGATCATCCTGAGCAGCGTGGACTTGCCGCAACCGGAGGGTCCGACCAGAACCACGAACTCGCCATCCGCGATCTCCAGGTCGACCGCCTCAAGCACGTTGAGGGTGCCGTAGTTCTTCTGGACCTTGTCGAGTGTTACGGAGGCCATGGTCCTATCCTTTGACGGCGCCGGCGGTCAGGCCGGTCACGAGATAGCGTTGCAGGAATGCGAAGAAGATGCAGACGGGAATGAGAGCCAGGATCGAGGCCGCCATCATTTGCCCCCAGTCGACGGCGAACTTGCCGATGAAGGTGAGCAGGCCAACGGCAAAGGTCTTCTGGCCCTCGCTGGAGATCAGCATCAGCGCAAACAAAAGCTCGCTCCAGGCGGCGGTGAAGACAAAACCCAAGGTGGCGCCCATGCCGGGCAGTGTCAGCGGAATGATGATGCGGCGCAGTGCCTGCAGGCGCGTGCAGCCGTCGATCATCGCCGCCTCCTCAAGGTCCTTCGGGATACCGTCGAAGAAGGATTGCATCAGGAAGGTGGCGAAGGCTGTGTTGAAGGCGGTGTAGATGATGATGAGCCCCGTCAGGCTGTTGGTCAGACCGATCTCACCCATGATGCGGTAGATCGGCGGGATGACCATCACCAGCGGGAAGGTCTGCGTCAGCAACAGCGCGATCGCAACCGTCGTCTTGCCGCGAAACGAGAAGCGCGACATGGCGTAGCCGGCGGCCGAGGCGATGACGGTAACGACGAGTGCGGTGGTCACCGAGACCACTACTGAGTTGAAGAAATAGAGCGGGAAATCGGTTGCCTTGAGCACGGTGGCGTAGTTCTCGAACGTCGTTGCCGAGGGCCACAGCGTGATGCCCTCGGAATAGAGCAGCGACTGCGGCGTGACCGAGATCTTSAGCGTCCAGTAGATCGGGAACAGCGCGAAGATCACATAGGCGCCGACGGCCGAATAGAGCCCAATGCCACCGAGGATACGCGAGGAAGTCGAGCGTCCGGCAATCATCACGAATTCCTCGCAAGCGAGCGGCGGATGCCGATGAGCACGACCRCATAGAAAATGAGCAGCACAAGCAGGAGCACCGCGACTGCCGAGGCGTAGCCCTTGTCGAGCGATTTGAAGGCGCTGACATAGATGTAGGTGGCGACCGTATTGGTGGCGCCAGCCGGACCACCTGCTGTCATGACAAAGATCAGGTCGGCGAAGGTCGCGATCCAGATCGTGCGCAGCATGACGGTGATGGCGATTGTCGGCGCGAGGAACGGCAGCGTCACTTTGGAAAAGCGCTGCCATGGCGAGGCGCCGTCTATGGCCGCCGCCTCATGCAGTTCTGAAGGTATCGACTTCAGCGCGGCGAGCAGCGTGATGGCGAAGAACGGCACACCGAACCAGACATTGGCGATGATCGGTCCCCACATGGCGGTCGCGGGGTCGGACAGGATGCTGGTCGGTTCCGCCTGCAGGCCAAGTGCGTAAAGCCAGTGCGGCAACGGTCCGACGATGGGGTTGAACAACCAGGCCCAGGTCAGGCCAGACAGGAACGATGGCACCGCCCAGGGCAGGAACACCACGGCCTGGACGAGCTTGCGGCCGACAAAGGGCCGGTCGAGCAGCAATGCCAGCCCGAGCCCGAGGAAAAACTGGAAAAACAGGCTGCCTGCTGTCCACCACAGCGTGTTGAACAACGCCTGGCCGAGAAGCGGGTCCGACAACATCACCTGATATTGGCCAAGGCCGACATATTCGGACTTGAAGGCGGAGAACTTGCGGAACGAATAGCTGATGCCGACGATCAGCGGCACAAGCAACACCGTGACAAGCAGGATGAGCGCCGGGCTGAGATAGAGCCAGGGTTCGAGACCGGGCAGCGATGAACGCCCGCGCCTCACCTTTTCGGGTGCTCTCAATCCGGTGACTGCAGTGGTCATGGCGATTGCTTTCGTCATGGCGAAAAAAATCGCCCCCTCGCTTGCTCGGCCTCGTCCCAAGGGGAGAAAAGGCTTGGCAGCGATGCCGACACGACCGCTATGCGGCCGAGCGAGGGGGCAGCAAGGGAGCCCTTGTCGGGTCGGCGGAGCATCGCTGCTCCGCCGAGGCCGCTTACTTCTTGTTCTTGGCCATCCAGTCCTGCTGTTCCTTGGTCAGGAAGGCAGACCACTCGTCGGCGATGTCCTTGGCCGTACGCTGGCCGAGAAGCACTTCCTGGAAGTTCTTGATCGAGACCTGGTCGTAGAAATTGCCGAGGTTTTCGAGATGGACCGGAGGCGTGACGAACTCGAATTTGTCCGGGTTGCTCAACTCCTCGAACCAGCCCTTGAACTGCTCGGTCTTGAAGTGCGGATCATCGGCGGCGCTGTTGTGGATCGGCAGTACGCCCACTTCCTTGGCCCAGGCGATGTTGTTTGCCGGCGAAAGCAGTGTCGACATCAGCTTCCAGGCGTCGTCCTTGACCTTGGAGTTGGCAAACATCGACCAACCGGCATAGCCGAGCGTCGGATAGGACTTGCCCGACGGTCCCGCCGGCATCGGCGCCACCGCGAAGTCTTCCGCCTTCATCTTCTCGGCGATACCGATCAGCGCGTCCGGATCCTGATCGAGCATGGCGCAGGTGCCGGAATAGAAGCCGGTGACGATCTCGTTGAAGCCCCAGCTGACGCTGTCCTTGGGCGCATAGCCTGCCTTGTAGATGTCAGCCAGCATCTGCAGGCCCTTGACGGAGCCTTCCTCATTGATCGTCGAGGTGCCGTCTTCGTTGAAGTAGCCGCCCTTGCCGTTGGCGATGTTCATGAGCATCTGCACGCCGTTGAAGCCGCCGGGGCCGCCGCGCATGCAGTAGCCGTACTTGCCGTTAATCGCCGAGATCTTCTTGTTGGCGTCCATGAACTCGTCGAGCGTCGTCGGCGCGTGGTCGAGGCCGGCTTCCTTGAACAGCTTCTTGTTCCAGAACATGGCGCGCAGATAGTAGCCGTAGGGCAGCATGTACTGCTTGCCGTCGACCACCGAGCCGAACTGCTTGGCGCGGTCGCCGAGCGTCGCGGCGTCACCCCACTTGGCCATGTAGGGCGCGAGATCCTCGAGCTGGCCGTTGGTGCCGTAGAGGCCGAGCCAGCGCTCGGGCATCTCGACCACATCAGGTGTGTCCCCGGCCTGCACCATGGTCAGAAATTTTTCGAAGGCCTGGCCCCAGGGTAGTGAGACGAGCTCGACCTTGATGCCCGGATTGGCAGCTTCGAATTCGGCGATCTGCTTCTTGATGAACTCGGTACGCGGCGGGCTGGTGATGACCTCCACCATCTTGATGGTCGAGTCGGCCAGTGCCGATCCGGCAGAAAGAGCGAGGCCCAAGGCCGTCGCCAACAACAGGCTGTATTTCTTCATTCCAATCACTCCCATTCTTGGTTTTGAAGCTATTTTCTTTTTGCACCCTCAAAGGCGCGACTGACGTCGGCCCAGAGATCCTCCACATTTTCCAGCCCGACATTCAGCCTGATGGTTCGCGGGCTGACCCCGAACCGGCCGATGGAATTGGCATCCGGCGTCTGCTGCAGCGAGGCGAGCGCCGGCACCACAAGGCTCTCATGACCACCCCAACTGACGCCGATGCGGAATAATTTCAGTGCATCGGTAAAGGCCGGCACGTCGATGTCGTCGGTCACCTCGAAGGAAAACAGGCCGGAATAGCCTGACAGCGTCGCCTTGCCCGGATGGTTGGAGAAGGCGGGATGGTTGACCCGCTCGACGTGGGCGTGGCCCTTCAGTCGCTCGGCGATGGTCAGCCCGCTCTTCATGTGGTGGGGCAGGCGCAGCGGCAGGGTGCGCAGACCGCGCAGCAGAAGCCACGCCTCAAAGGGTGACAGCTTGGCGCCGAGATAGGGATAGGTACGCTCATTGATGCGGCGGATATGTTCGACTGATCCGGCAACAACGCCGGCGACTGTGTCGCTGTGGCCACCGAGATATTTTGACGCCGAATGCATGACGAGGTCGACGCCATGCAGGATCGGCTTCTGAAACAGTGGCGTCGCCCAGGAATTGTCGATGACGCTAACGATGCCGTGCGCGCGCGCTATGCCAGTCAGCACTTCGAGGTCCTGGAGCTCGAACATCATCGAGGTCGGGCTTTCCAGATAAAGCATCGCAGCACCTGGAAGCGCTGCAGCAACCGCGTCGGGGTCCGAGCCATCGACATAGTCGACCTTGATGCCAAGATGCGGCAAGAGCCTCTCGAACAGGCGATAGG